>CAWVTW010000044.1:0-10602 GCA_963933175.1 uncultured bacterium | reverse complement strand
AAAAATTAAGAGTGGCCCGGGCCGGAATCGAACCAGCGACACAAGGATTTTCAGTCCTCTGCTCTACCAACTGAGCTACCAGGCCACATAAGGATTGGGAATGCTTTAAAAAAAGTGGGGAAAAATTACCGGAGGGTTTTTCTAAAACAAAAAGAATTAATGTGAAAATAAAGGAAAGACTTAACTCTTGTTTCAAACATTGTTTTCTTATAGGTTTTCCGGCATTTTTTAGAAGGGTTTCGGTTATCATGTCTCGACGGAAAACATTGGTTCTGGCCACGCATAATATTCATAAACAAACTGAGATGAATTTTATTTTATCCAGATTAGGTGTGATTGTCATAGGTTTGGATCAATTTCCGGAGATTAAATCCATTGAAGAAACGGG
Source organism: uncultured bacterium (assembly GCA_963933175.1). Lineage (GTDB taxonomy): Bacteria > Fidelibacterota > Marinisomatia > Marinisomatales > UBA1611. The sequence goes on along the minus strand of CAWVTW010000044.1, from coordinate 10,214 downwards.
AACAACGCTCATTGAAAACGCATTAATAAAAGCAAGGACTGTTCATGAAATAACAGGACTTCCATCTCTAGCAGATGACACTGGTTTGGAAGTGGATGCCTTAAATGGTGCGCCGGGGGTTTATTCTGCAAGATATGCTGGTGAAAATGCCACCTTTGACGATAATGTAAATAAAATGCTGATTGCTTTAAATGGTATTCCTTATGATAAGAGGAGAGCTAGATTCAGAACAGTGTTAGCTTTTGTAGATTCTAATTCGGAACTCTCTGAGGATGGAGTCATTGAAGGTAGGATCATAAATAAAGCTCGTGGAAAAGATGGGTTTGGATATGATCCAATTTTCCAACCAGAAAGATATGATATTACTTTTGCGGAAATGACACCTGAAGAGAAAAATAGGATTAGCCATCGCGCAAGAGCATTAGAAAAAATGAAAAAAATATTAAAAATATACTTTGAAAAAGGAGAATTTATCGATTAAAACGATATCAGGTTAATCAAGACTAAACTTGATCTTTTTAAAACAAACTTGTACTTTCTTTTTCCGATTCCTTTTAATCGGTTTATGGGGATTCTTTTCCCTATGGCCCATCTATGCCCAGGACTCAGATTCCATTTTAACCGTGGAATCACATATAATTTTAATTCCTGATTACATTCCGTCATCACCATTCGTTGTGAATCCTTTTCCTATTTTAAAAAAATCACTGGTCCAACCTTTGGACTCAATAAATACACCTTTGGGATTATTGAATTTCCCTTATCAAAATAAAAAAACTGATGTTAAGCTTTCTTGGGATTGGCAAACAATTACCATCTCTAAATTTGTTGATGGAAAGCAAGTCCAAATGCCCTTTACAGCTTCTGTTGAGTGGTACCTAAAAAAGTTTCACCAACAATCATGGCATAAGAAATTCATAGAAACCATGCAAAAAGATGCCAAGGATGGTAAAAAAAATCGCCGGGGCCAGATGATTGAAGTAGTGGGTGTGGATATTGGTAGGCTGGGACGGGCGTCACTCCGAGTAAGTGGGAACGTGAATATTAATGGTAAAATGGTTTTTCAGGATCAAGAATTGGTTCGATCAACATTGAATCAGACACAAAATACCCACCTTGAATTTGACCAGAAACAAAATCTGAATATCCAGGGAAAAATTGGAGATAGAATCACCGTTGCTATGGATCAGGACTCTGAACGTGATTTTGATTGGGAAAATAATATTCGGATTTCCTATGAAGGACACGAAGATGATATTATCCAAAAAGTAGAGGCTGGAAATATTTCTCTTTCTCTTCCATCTACAAAATATGTCACTTTCTCTGGGAAGAATCAGGGGCTTTTTGGAATAAAAGCAATTTCAAAATTAGGTCCTGTAGACATTACCACGATTGCTTCAATTGAAAAGACTAAAAAAGAACAATCTGAATGGGAAGGTGGTGGACAAAGTAGTACCCAACAGATTAGGGACGTAGATTGGATAAAAAACAGGTACTTTTTTATTCATCCAATGTTTAGGAACGGATTGGATACAACCCTAAATAACCAAGATGGGCAATTAAAATCAGTTTCAATTCCTTCTTTTTATCCAACAAAGAACGGAAGGCATTCCCTTGGAAATATAGTGGTGAAAAATTTTGAATTGTATAAATCTATTAATACTAATAATGCGAATGCAATGACCGGGATGGCTTACATCGATCCATTAAATATTGCTGATACGAATTATGTAGATGAGAATGAGGAAGGGAGTTTTATACGTTTAGAGCAAGGAACCAATTATTATGTAAGCCCAGACTTGGGCTTTATTCGAGTGCGTGAGATGGTTTCACAGGATATTTTAGGATGTACTTTTATTCTTGCGGATCGAGAGACAGGTGCTACCGTGTTAGAAGTCGGTACAGGTGCCGATTCTCTTGGAACTAATTTATCACTCATGATGCTAAAGCCTCGGAACAGTTACCCTAATCACTCAACGTGGCCCCTCATGTTCAAAAATGTATATTACCTGGGGACAACTCAGATCAATACAGAAGGATTTGAAGTTAAAATTTTCAATAAAAATGCCACTCCAGTTTCTGAGAGAGATAAGGGCACAAGTTTACCCTATATTACATTATTTGGATTAGATAGTTTGGATGAAAATGGTCAGCGGAATTATGATGAATTGATCGATTCAGATCCGAATATCATGAATGTGGTAGATGGCGAGCTCATGTTTCCAACGCTTCATCCTTTTGCTAACTCAGATTCTTTAGTCGGGGGAACAAATGCAGAACAATTACAAGGACAATTAGGTTCAGGACTTCTTTATACATCATCATCATCATCAGAAGTGAATGCCGATCATCGGTGGATGATTGAAGTAGCATATTCGAACCAAAGTTCTACCATTAGTCTTGGCTTTATGCTGGTGGAAGGTAGTGAGGAGGTCATACAAAATGGTGTTACCCTTAAACGAGGATTGGATTATAATATTGATTATTTCTCTGGAACCATCGTTCTTTTAGGGGATGCAGGTAATGACCCAAACGCAAAACTCAAGATCAATTATGATAAACATGAGTTAGTATCCTTTGATAAAAAAACTATTTTTGGAACACGGGCTCAAATGGATCTGGGAAAGAAAAATTCCTTTATTGGTGCCACTGCACTTTATTTTAACCAATCCATCATTAACGAAAAAGTAGAAGTGGGTTATGAGCCTACACGAAATTTTATTTGGGATTTGAATGGTCGGTATGAATGGGATGTGGATGGTGTAACTCGTATTTTGGATAAACTTCCTGTGATTGAAGCAGAAAAAATGTCATCATTTTCGATTGAGGGGGAAATCGCTCAAGTAATGCCGAATCCAAACTCCATTAACAATCCAGAAACGGGAGATCCCAACGGTGTTGCTTTTATAGACGATTTTGAAGGGAGTAAAAGAACCACATCACCCTCCATTCAAAGGCGATTTTGGAAAGCATCTTCTGCGCCTATTTATTACGATGATATCATGGCCTCCTTCGAAGATGAATATTCCCAGCGAAATCGGGGGAATTTGCATTGGTTCAATCCTTATGTGCCATACAGGACCAGAGAGATTTGGCCAAACCAGTCCACATCACTACGGGCCGGAAATGAAACCACGGATGTGATGGTGCTACGGTATAAGTCCAAAAGGCATCAAAGAGATATTGATCCTGATTCACTGTGGATAGGTGTTACCACATCTTTGTATTCCGGAGATTATGAGCAAACGCAAAGTAAATTTTTTGAAATTTGGTTAAAAGGGGAATCCGGCCGCATCCACGTTGATCTGGGAAAAATATCTGAAGATATGGATGGAGATGGTCAACTCAATACCGAAGATGTCCCTGGCGCTGGATTATCATTGGGAAATGGATTTTTAGAAGATGCTGAAGATACAGGACTGGATGGCTGTTTTGACGAAACAGAAGATGGATGGGGTGGATGTCTTGAAAGTGGAAATTATAATGAATATCTTATTTCTGGAGAAACGGATATAATCAATGCTTCGAGTGATGTTGATTCTCAAGACCCCAATGGTGATAATTGGAATTATGATCAAAATAATATTTCGGACTATACTCAAGTAAATGGAACAGAAGGGAATGGCACAGGAAACAGAATCCAAGAAGGTGGGAAATATCCTGACACAGAAGATTTGGATCGTTCTACTTTCCTGGATAAAACAAATGATTTTTTTTCCACAAACTTTATGTTGACGGATACCACCTACCTTGCAGGCGAGACTGAGAAAGATGGAATATCAACAGGGTGGCGTCTATTTCGCGTACCTCTTTCAGATTTTAAACAAGTGAAAAATATTGAATGGAATGAGATTAGGTATGTTCGCCTGGCTATTACTGGATTAGACTCGATACAAAAACAACTCCAAATCGCTAAAATGGAGATAGTGGGGAATGAATGGCAAGAAAAAGGCATTGTTGGGTTGGACACGGGTCCTGCTGATACATCGATTTTTTTTAATCAGCGATTTGGGAATATTTATGGCAGGGATGATGATGACGATCCCACATTCCAAGTTGCAGTTGTTAATACTGAGGACAATGCAGACTACATTCCACCCAAAGGTGTAAAGGGAGAATATGATCGGTTGAATGAAATTAGGTCAAAAGAACAATCTCTTGTTTTGAAATTTAATTACCTTCCATCGCAAGCAACGGGAGTCGCCCAAAAAACGCTTTACACTTTAAATGATAATCAAAAACGGAGTTTCATGACCTATGACTTTATGAAAATGTATGTGTATGGAAACAGTCCATGGATTAATGCTCAGGGAACAGATGTAGAAGTTTTCTTAAAATTTGGATTGGGTGACGCATATTATGAGATTACTAAACCTGTTTATAATGGATGGGATGAAGACGAGAATAGAAATAGTTTTAATATTGATCTAGATTGGCTGACTGCTTTAAAACAAGCAGATACATCCAAGATCAAAAAAGATTTTGAGACGGACATTTTATTAGATTCGGCTGATGTTCGGAAATATTATTTTACGGATGCAGAAGGTCAATTAACTGGAAAAAGAGTGCGCATTGTGGGGAAGCCTGCTTTGAATCGACTTCAATATTTTTCCGTAGGTGTAAAAAATATTGGGGGTGAACCTATTACAGGTGAGGTATGGCTCGATGAATTAAGACTCAGTGGTGTGAAGAAAGAAAAAGGGATGGCCATGCGGGTTCAATCCAAGTTTAATCTATCAGATTTAGGGTCGGCAACAGTTGTTTATAGCCGGCAAGATGCGGAATATCACCGATTACAGGAACGGGTTTCAAAGGGAACAAATACTTCAGAAAACCTGAACGTATCGGGAAAAATGGATTTACATCGATTATTACCCAGATCATGGGGAATATCAATCCCATTGAGTGGGTCATTGACCCGGAATCAAAGTCGCCCGAAATATTTTTCAGGGGAGGACATATTAGTTGATCAAAACAATACACCAGATTCCATTATGATATTGACTGAATCTATTTCATTAAGTACATCTTTGAAAAAGACCGGAAAATCAGATAATCAATTATTGAAATATACCGTAGATAAAATTTCTGCGAGTTTCAGCGCATCGCAATCCAAATCATCCGATATAACCTATCAAGAAAAGCGGACAGAATCTTACACAGGAAAATTTTCCTACAGTATTCCCTTCGGGCGAAATAATTACATCAAACCATTCAACTGGACGAAAGATGTACCATTTTTGGGAAAATCTATTAGTGATTTCCAGATCTTTTATACGCCAAGCTCATTTAAAACGGGACTTAATTTGAATGAAAAATTAAACTGGAACCAACCACGCTCAGGTGATCGCAGTCCTGAAACCTACAATTTTGGTTTGAATCGAACTATGAATCTGGATTACAAATTCACCAATGGCTTATCAGCGAAATATGCTTGGAGCGGTCAAAGTAAACTCAATGATTTTAGAGGGTATGCGTGGACTGCCTTGCGCGACCTGGATCCAGGCACTGTAACCCAAACCACAGAAAGTTTTAATACGACTTTCAACCCTGGTATAATGAAATGGTTGAAACCGTCCTTTAATTATACAGCAAATTTTCGATGGTCTGATGATTTATCCCGAGAAGGGCAGAATATCAGCACCCAACTGAGGTTTGGAACTAATTTTTCATTAACACCGGTCCAATTAGTTGAATTGATCTATAAACCAAAATCATCTTCAAAAGGGAAAACTGGAGGGAGGTCGCGAGGCTCAAGATCAAAGTCTAAAAGTGAGAAAAATCCTGAAGATTCCAAGGATAAGAAAACCAAAAAACTAAATTTGAATCCCCTCAATTTTGTTCACGGCCTATTTAAAAAAATTAATCCAATTTCCGTGAGCTATTCTGAAAACTTGAATCGGTCTGCAAACCAGGTTTTGGGAGACGTACCAACCGGTTACAAATTTGGTTGGTTACCTGAACACGACTTAGATCAATCAGCTGAAGTGGGTAGTAATCTTGGGAACTGGGATCATAAACGAGATGGATCTATCAGAACCGGTTTCCAAATCAGCCGTTCCTTGACTATCAGCACAAATTTTTCGCAAAATTTTACCACCACTCGGTCCAGCACAGGCTTAGAACAACTATCTATGACGCGGGATTATTTTGCCTTTGGCGATCTCCTAAAAGAAGGCCTTCCCTTCCCGGGCTGGAGTTTTCGGATGAGTGGATTGGAAAAGTGGCCTATAATAAAATGGGTGGCCAAATCTGCATCCTTGGAACACAGTTATTCTGGGAAAGAAACACGATCCTGGCAGTTTGAAGATATTTCTCCCGAGCAAATGAATTTTTACAATTTTGGTACATTCGCTGAAGATTATAAAGAAAATGAACGGTCTTCACGAATCAATCGAAATTTTTCACCCCTTATTGGGATGAATATGACCTGGAAGGGAAATGTTTCTGTTACTTTCAGGCACAATCGAAATAAATCATTGGATGAATCTCCAACGGGTTTAACCATTAATAAAGATAATAGTTATACATCAACTGGTACCTACACCCATCGAGGCGGAATAAAAATACCTGTCCCATTTTATGGTGATGTGGATATGAACAATACCATGAGTTTTACCTTAAATTTTGACCTGAATGAGAGCCAAGAAGAACGATCAGGAGACAAAGTGAATTTAGAAGTGGGTTCCTTTTCTGAAAGTTGGAAAACAGGTTTGAGGGTATCCTATCAATTTTCAACAAAAGTGAGTGGTGGACTGCGTTATGAATATCGTGAAAGTGCTACCAGAACAACTGGTCGTAAAATAGATCGGGATTTTGGATTTGATGTAAATTTGGCAATCTCTGGATAATATGAAAAAAATATTTCCTAATTCTTTATTCCTAACCCTCATTTTTTTAGGGTGTCAATCAAATGTGCCCCGATTCGATGAGGACCATGCGTTTTCCTATTTAGTTGCTCAATGTGATTTTGGCCCGAGAAATCCTGGCTCAGATGGATATTATGCTTGCCTTGATTATTTGATTACTGAGTTAGATCAATCTGCTAATGAGATCATTTTGCAGGATTTTTCTTATCAAGAACGGCGATATAACAAAAAGTATAATTTGGAAAATATCATTGCCCGCTTTAACCCGGATGCAGAATTTCAAACTGTTATTTCTGCTCATTGGGATACACGACCTTGGGCAGACCAAGAAGATTTACGGCAAGACCGAGACCAACCCATCATTGGGGCAAATGATGGTGCATCCGGTGTGGCGATCCTATTAGAATTAGCAAAAATAATGGGAGAAAATCCCCCTCCCATTGGTGTAAATCTTGTCTTTTTTGATGGTGAAGATATGGGGGTCCCTGGAGAAAATGAAACCTATTGTCAAGGCTCAAGGTTTTTTGCTAAAAATTTGCCCATCCCCCGTCCGAATGAGGCGATCAATCTGGATATGGTTGGCGATAAGCAATTGGTGCTTCCCATTGAACGATATTCATTGGAATACCACCCTAAACTTGTTCGACATCTTTGGGATCGGGCAAAAGAGATGGGACTCGATGCTTTTATAGGTAGGGTAGATTATGCCATTTACGATGATCATATTCCATTGAATGAAATTGCTGGAATTCCTTCTATTGATATAATCGATTTCAAATATCCCAATTCCTATGCCAATTTTTGGCATACTATGAATGATATTCCGGAAAATTGCAGCGAAGAAAGCCTTGGACAGGTGGGAGATCTCATGGTGGATTATATTTATAACAGGGAAGGGCAGAACTGGAGTGAGAATTAATGGTCATAAATCCTAAATTCCTGGCTATGCGTTTCTATATTCTCTTCATTTTCGGCATCTTTTTTTTGGCTTGCCCTGACCCAACTAGAGATTCTGAACTAAACCCAATCTCTAACCAGCAGTTTACATTTCATCAGGATGTAAATCAGCTTTACTATGGAGTGGATGTAGAAGACACATACGAGACTCAGGCGTTATCTCAAGTAAAGATTAATTGGTATGCAACAACTCGGAATAATTCACCGGATACTTTGATACTATACGATGATGGAACCAACGGTGATATTCTCATAGGAGATGGCTTTTATGGTTTAAAGATCACCAATGATTCAACCACAATTCAAAATAGGTTGGGAGATGATTCTGGTTATGTATATTTGGATTATCTAGCTATTTATGGAACTGAAACGGTAATAGTTTTAGATTCTTTTAGGATCGGGAATATCATACCTCGGATCGTTTCCATTTCAGCACCAGATACGATTGTTCGCCCTTCGGATGCTACGGTTAGTCTCCATTTGATATCCGCAGAAGTTTTCGATGCAGACGGGCTTGAAACTATTAAGATGGTTGGATTTACATCCTATCATGTGGATGGTGATTCCATGATGAATAATGGGAATTATCTTTATCTTCATGATGATGGTAGCAACGTGGTCTTATATGAGCCTGATTTTACTAGTGGCGATTTAATTCAGGGTGACGGAATATACAGTTTTAGGATTCCAGTATATGGCACTGGATTTTCAGATCCTGATTTTCAAACCAAACCAGGATCATTCATCTGGCGATTCCTAACGCAAGACCAATCTAATGAATATAGCAAAGTGTTAGAACATGCAATCCTTATTCAATAGATTATTTCTACTCATAATGCTGTCAATTCCTCTGTATCCTCAGAGTGGCACACCATCGAGGTTCTCCTTAAAAACAGCATTGGAAGACACTTTTTTAACTGAAGGGCTTACCAGCAACGTTGTAGCAGAAATACGAACAATGGGAGATTCACTCACATGGTTTGGAACAGGACAGGGTTTAGCTCTTCACGATGGTCACCGTATTTATGCCCACCAAATAACTGCAGAATTATTAGATGATGGTCAAATTACAAATTTGGTTCCCCAGGGTGGAATTCCTGCCATTGCTGTTATGGGCGATACCATGGCCGTAGCTTATTCAGGTGACGATGGTTCTATTCAGGTTGGCTATGGATTGACTCTTACATATTCTGCAGAAGACACTTCTGGAATCACATGGACTTACCTCCAGCAGCCCATAGATAATGAAGCAGATACTATAAAACCTTTCGGTGAAGGCTATTTTCGACAGTTACCAGTTACAGTTCCCCAAGCCAATGTAACATATGATGCCTATTTATCCGGCGAATTTTTGTGGACAGCAAGCTGGGCGGGCGGACTTCGAAGATATCATCTAACCAAAAAAGTTTGGGAGAATGTACCTCTGCCAATGGACGATCAGGATTCATTATCCCTATGTGAAGGATTCGATGAAACAGCATCAGATGGTAGACCAATTCTGCCGGATTATTATTTGAATCCACGCGACCCGGGCGATGGCGGGAATCATAATCACAAAGCATTTTCCGTTATTGTTTTTGGAGATACTATATGGGTGGGCACAGCAAATGGGATCAATAAAGGTATCCTAATCAAAGAAATTGTTGAAACTCAACCCAATGTTTTTGAAATATTGGATTGTATTGAATGGGAACATTATTCTTTCCCAGATGATGGGCTATCCGGGAATTTTGTAGTGGGGCTGGCTAAGCAATTCTGGAATGGTCAGATCACAATTTGGGCTGCATCAATGCATGCAGATTCCCCAGGCGAAATGAGAGGTTTGAGCTATACACGGGATAATGGCTTATCTTGGTCAACTGCCCTTTTGGGAGAACGGGTGTACAATGTATTTGCAAAAGACTCCCTTGTTTTAGCAGCCACAGCTACCGGGCTTTGGAAAAGCCTTGACGGCGAGAATTGGGCAAAGTTTCAGGCAGTTACGGATACAACTTTTATGGCACAAAACCAGATATTAACAGATATTGTTTATACGGTAGCCTTGGATGAAAGAGACACCACTCTCAATTTATGGATCGGCACGCCGGATGGAGTTGCTTTATCCTCCGATATGCACGGCTCCAGTTGGTCTATTTATCAAACTGAATATGATACAACTGATGTGTATGCCTACCCCAATCCCTTTTCCCCATTTAGCCATAATCAATTAGGGAATAATGGCTATATTCGATTTCACACCGGTAAGGTATTTAACACAATTATTAAATTGAATATATTCAATTTTGGGATGGAAAAGGTATATTCGGAGACTTTCGATTTAAATTCTTATCGAGGTGCAATCAAATGGAATGGTAGAGACTCGAATGGAATTCATGTAGCGAATGGAGT
>CAWVTW010000043.1:0-11045 GCA_963933175.1 uncultured bacterium | reverse complement strand
GGGGACTAAACCACACCATGAATCATTTTAATTCTTAATTGAGGAGATATTGAACTCATGAGTTCTAATTTAATGTATGTGATCGGCGCTGGTGCTTTGGCGATGGTTTATTCCTTCTGGAAAACAAGTTGGATTGAAGCACAGGATGAGGGCACTGAACGCATGAAAGCCATCGGTAAAAGTATTGCTGATGGTGCTATGGCTTTCTTGAAAGCGGAATACCGCGTACTTGCAATATTTGTTATTATTGTTGCAGGATTATTAGCATTTGCAGCTGATAGTCAAGAGCAATCATTATTAGTATCAGTTTCATTCTTAGTAGGAGCATTTGCTTCCGCTCTAGCAGGATTTTTGGGTATGAGAGTTGCAACTAAAGCAAATAACAGAACAACAAATGCTGCTCGCGACAGTTTAGCTAAGGCATTAAATGTTGCATTTACAGGCGGTTCAGTGATGGGCCTTAGTGTTGTTGGTTTAGGGGTTCTAGGAGTAACAGGGTTATTTGTGGTTTATAGTATGTCCGGATTTTTTGTTCTTCCTGCTGGGGAAATAGATTATAAAGCTTTAATTCAGGCATTAACTGGCTTTTCTCTTGGAGCATCTTCTATTGCATTATTTGCTCGTGTTGGTGGTGGTATCTATACCAAAGCCGCTGATGTAGGTGCTGACTTGGTTGGAAAAGTAGAAGCTGGAATACCAGAAGATCATCCATTGAATCCTGCTACAATTGCTGATAATGTGGGTGATAATGTAGGTGACGTTGCTGGAATGGGTGCTGATTTATTTGAATCTTATGTGGGCTCAATTGTGGGTTCTATGGTACTAGGTGCGAGTATGTATGCATCTGGTGTTGCAGATGGATTTAACTTTGTTCTTTTGCCACTTTATATTGCCGGTGCTGGAATTATAGTTTCTATTATCGGGACTTTTATGGTATCCGTTAAAGAAGGCGGTGATCCGCAAAAAGCTTTGAATATGGGTGAATTTGGAAGCTCTGCTATTATGATAGCTGTTATTTACTTTTTGGTGATTAATACTTTGCCAGCATCTCACGCTATGGGTGTTTTTTGGGCAACTGTAATTGGGTTGCTTGCAGGCTTAGGTATTGGAATGATTACTGAACACTATACGGGAACAGGAACTTCACCAGTGCTTTCAATTGTAAAACAATCAATAACTGGGCCCGCTACAAATATTATTTCTGGTTTGGGTGTGGGAATGCAATCTACGGCTATACCGATTTTGATTTTAGCTGTAGGAATTGTTGGTGCCCATCATTTTGCCGGATTATATGGGATTGCCATGGCGGCCTTAGGAATGCTGGCCAACACAGGAATCCAATTGGCTGTTGATGCCTATGGTCCTATTTCTGATAATGCTGGTGGTATTGCTGAAATGGCTGAATTGCCTGCTGAAGTTCGGGAACGTACTGATAAATTAGATGCAGTGGGTAATACAACTGCTGCCATAGGAAAAGGATTTGCTATTGGCTCTGCTGCTTTAACAGCATTAGCCTTATTTGCTGCCTTTATGGTTCAAACTGGAATTGATAGTATTGATATTGCAAATCCAATGGTTATGGCTGGTTTATTTGTCGGTGGAATGCTGCCATTTTTATTTTCTTCTATGGCAATGAATGCTGTAGGACGTGCCGCGATGGCCATGATTGAAGAAGTGCGTCGTCAATTTAGAGACATTCCTGAATTAAAAGCTGCGCTTGTTGTATTGGCTAAAGGGGAAGAATCCACATGGTCAGATGATGATAAAGCTGCTTATGAATTAGGGTTAACCAAAGCTGACCATGGGAAATGCATAGAAATTTCAACACAATCTGCTATTAAAGAAATGGTTGCCCCCGGTTTATTGGCCATTATTAGCCCAGTTGTCGTTGGCTTTATTTTTGGCCCGGAAACATTGGGTGGACTGCTTGCCGGCGTTACCGTTTGCGGTGTTCTCATGGCTATTTTCCAATCCAATGCTGGCGGTGCTTGGGACAATGCAAAGAAAATGATAGAAGAAGGTGTGGTGGTAAATGGTGAAACTTTAAGTAAGGGATCAGAAGCACATAAAGCAGCTGTTGTAGGTGATACGGTTGGCGATCCATTTAAAGATACATCCGGCCCATCGCTGAATATTTTAATTAAACTGATGTCCGTGGTTTCACTGGTCATCGCACCACTAATTGCGTAAAAAATAAGGAGTTATTATGCGGTATTATGAAACACTCTATATTGTAAATCCGAATTTAGAAAATGAGGCCTTGGATATCACCATGGGCGAGATCGGAACTGAATTAGAGAAAACAAAATCAAAGCTGATCAATCATCGCGTATGGGGGAAGAAGCGTCTTGCGTATCAAATTGAGAATCAGAAATATGGTTCTTTTATCCTCCTGCAATTTGAAGGTGGCGAACAGGATCAAATGAACGAATTTCATACTTGGATGAAATTAAACAATTCCGTTCTTCGTCATATGACAGTTGCCTTAGATGACAAACCAGAAGTCTATGAAGAAGAAGTGAAAGAAGTACCGGTTGAAAAAGAAGCCCCTGAAGGGACCGTAGAAGAAACACCTGAATCGGATCTTGCGAACGAAGCAGTGGTTGAAACTGCTTCTGATGAAACTGAAACTCAACCTGACGTTACTGAGGAAGAATCAACTGAAGAAACTGAAACCACTGAAGATGTATCTGATGAAAGCTCAGAAGCAGATACTGAAGAAAAGGAGGCTAAATAATGGCATTTCAGAGTAGAAAGAAATTTTGCTATTTTAAAGAAAATGGCATCATAGACATCAATTATAAAGATGTAAAACTCCTACGTCGTTTTGTGAATGACCAAGGTAAAATCATGCCACGTCGCATTACAGGTACTAGTGCAAAAATGCACCGAAAGTTGGTTCGGGCCATCAAACGGTCACGCTCAATTGCATTAATGCCGTACGTCGACCTTGGTTCGGAATAAGGAGTAAGATCATGGAAATTATTTTACTACAAGATGTAAATGATCTCGGTGAAGCCGGTGATGTTGTGAATGTAAAACCTGGCTATGCCCGAAATAAACTATTTCCCGAAGGATTGGCACTCCGAGCATCCAAAAGGAATTTAGCTGTGGCAGAAGAACGAAAACAGATCAGTAAAACGCGTAAAGCCCGTGAAGGTGTTGCAGATCAAGCCATGGTTGAACGGCTGTCTAAAACAGAAATTACTATAGAAGCACAAGTGGGTGAGGAAGACAAAATGTTTGGCTCTGTTACCACGTTGGATATTCATAAAGCTCTTAAAGAAAAAAGCATTACTGTGGATCGCCATGCCATTTTGTTGGAAGAGCCCATCAAAGCATTGGGAATCTACCACGTACCGGTTCGCGTAAGCGCTGATTTAAATGGTGACGTTAAGATTTACGTGATTAAGGCATAAACTAGATCGAATGCATTTAACCCCTGCACTCCTATTTCGTTTTGATGTTGGATGCGGGGGTTTTTTATTGCCCTAGAAAATCCTGATCCATAAACTCACCGGTTATGTTTGCAGACGTCGCATTTCCAATCTCCAATTTTATAACTTTTACTTATAAGGTTCCTCAGGAAATAGCGCAAGATGTCCAGATTGGTTCACGGGTTAATGTTCAATTTGGTCCGCGAAAAACTCAGGGCATTATTACTGCACTCAATATAAAATCATCCTTTTCGGGTAAATTAAAAGAGATCGACGGCCTCGTGGATGATTTGCCAATCATGACCCAGGAACTCTGGAAATTAATTCAATGGATGAGTGAATATTATGTAACGCCCTTGGGGCAAGTTGGGAAGGCCGTTCTTCCAAAGAATTTGTCAACGCGGTACAATCCACCAAAAAACTGGATGGTTCAGCCCATAATCGCAGGTGATGACGATCTAGCAGCGGTTAAAAAACGGGCGCCCAAACAATATGAGCTATACCAAGAAATTTTGAAAGCTGAAAAACCCATCAAAGTTTCTTCCTTAAAAGAGTTGGCATCCAATCCATTAACTGGCTGTCGCGGGCTAAAAAAACGGGGATTGGTTTCCATATTTGAAGAAACTTCACTACCGGATGTCACAGGGTTTACCTTTGATCCCATCCATAAAAAAGTAGATTTTAATAAACACCAGAAAACGGTTATAGCTACGATCATTCAATCGTTGGATTCCAAAAATTATTCACCTTTTTTGCTCCATGGTGTAACAGGAAGCGGAAAAACGGAAATTTATATTGAAGCCGTTCGACACTGTTTAGATCAAAGTCGAACTGCTATAATTTTACTCCCAGAAATTTCTCTTACTCCCCAAATCGCTGGTCGGTTCCGAGCTGTTTTTGGCGATACCATTGCTCTTTGGCATTCTAAGCTCACCCAAGCGCAACGTTCCTGGACCTGGAAAGAGATATGCAAGGGATCATTCAAGGTTGTAATTGGAGCGAGAAGCGCAGTGTTTTCTCCTTTGAAAGATCTTGGATTGATTGTCATTGACGAAGAACAAGAATCGTCTTTTCGTCAGGATTCGCCTGCGCCACGGTATCATGCCCGGGATGTAGCACTTATGCGCGCTACTTATGAGGGATCATCTGTGGTTCTCTCTAGCGCGACTCCTAGTTTGGAGAGCTATTACAATCATCTCCATAAAAAATTGACCTATCTTCATTTGCCGGAACGCTATGGCGGTGCAAAATATCCTCTGGTTCATTTGGTGGATATGTTGGGTGATCAGGAAGAATCGGGGAAATTTGGGCAAATCTTTTCAGGGTTGCTCCAAGATAAGATCGAAGACCGGTTGCAAAAAAAAGAGCAAATTATTTTGCTTCAAAATCGCCGTGGTTATTCTCCTGTGGTTCGTTGTGGAGATTGTGGCGACATAGTCATGTGTCCACAATGCAAGGTAGCACTTACGTATCACCGAAAAGGGTCTCAACTGATTTGTCATTGTTGTGGCCATTTTGAAACAAAACAACGGGAAACATGCCGCAGTTGCCAAAGTCCAAATATGAAATATTCAGGTACTGGAACCCAACGGGTAGAATCTTTAATCGAAGAAATATTTCCTGATGCACGACTGGGGCGGTTGGATATGGATACAGCCCGGACGGGGAGCGGTCTAACAAAAATATTAAAAGATTTTTCTGATGGTAAATTAGATATCCTTCTTGGAACACAAATGATTGCCAAAGGATTGGATTTCCCGAATGCAACATTGGTGGGTATTATTAATGCGGATTTAGGATTACATCTTCCAGATTTCCGCGCCGGGGAACGAATTTTTCAACTTATTTATCAAGCTTCCGGAAGAGCTGGTCGGGGACTTAAACCTGGTGAAGTAGTTATCCAAACTTATGTACCTGATAATCCGGTAATCAAGAATGCAGCAAAGCTGGACATGAAGAAGTATTACAATATTGCCTTGAGTGAACGGAATGAATTGAAATATCCACCCTTTAGCTGGTTGGCAAAAATAGAGATTACCGGCCAAAATCAAATATCTGCAAATTCCCTCTCAGAAAGAATTGCCAAAGCGTTGAAAGGGAAATATAAAGGTTTAGATGTTTTGGGACCGTCATCCTGTTACCTTGAAAAACTGCGAAACAATTATAGGTTTCAGATTGTTTTTAAATCATTAAAAAAAGTAGATCCAAATGGACAAAAACTTCACCAATTTATTACGAATAACTTTAGGGATTTTCAGAAAAATTTCCGACCAGGGAAAAATCGGATCAATATTCATTTTGACCCATTAAGTTTGATTTGATGTTAATAAAGCCTCGAACATCTCAAAATACTGCGTCAACCTGCCCTACCGAAAAGTCGGGACAGTTCAGAAAGAAACAGGTTTTTTCATTTTTCATTTTTATTCTTTCCTGTTTATCCGCAGAAACTGGTTATCCTGGATTTGATGTATTTACTTCTTCGTTTCAACTTGGACTGGGTGGGGCAGGGTTTTTGAATCCATCCCCAATTTCATCAAAATTAAATCCATCTGTTGCAGATACTGGGCGATATTTTTCCACATCTATCATTCGTTATCAGGCAGGTATTACCAGTCAGAGTGCTGGAATGAGCCTGCCATGGAAAAAAGGATTCGGTATTTTTTCTGTACGGCATATTTCTTACGGAACATTCGACGGATATGATGACGATCTTCAGTCCACGGGGGCATATCAATCTGGCGATACATGGCTTCAATACGGTTATTCAAGACAGGTAAAAAGAATTCCTTTGAGCATTGGAACCTCAGCACAATTCTATAATGCATCGTTAAAAGATCATCAGGTAAAAGCCATTATTATATCGCTTGGAAGCGCATTCTATATTCAAAAGTTTCAGGCAACATTTGGGGTGTCATTTCACAACATTGGAAAAACATTTGATGGTAATAATTTTGCCCATGGGACAATCATACCTAAAACAGTGATTAGTGGGACGAAAAAATTAGCACATCTTCCACTTACTCTTTATTTGGATACAATCTTTTCAAAAGAGCAGGTTGAGCCAGAAATATTTTTAGGTGGAGATTTTAATTTAAAAAATGGGATTGGAATTCGGTGGGGAACTTCCACACGAAAATTGGATCATAATACGAAACAGGATTTTCTAAGATCAGTGGTTGGTGCTTCAGGTTTTGGTTTTGGGATTAATACTGGCGTTACATCCATCAATTATGGTACATTTATTTTTGGTACCGGGGCGACGATCCACGGTTTCCAGATAGGAATTCAAATTTAATGAGAAAAATTATTATTATCATCCTGTTTTGTATCGGAGTGATTTTCGCTCAAAATAATTATCCTATTGTATTGATACATGGATTTATGGGTTGGGGTGAAGACGAAATGGGTGGTTATAATTATTGGGGCGGTAGAGAAGATTATTCTCAAATGCTTCGGGATCAAGGTCACATAGTTTTTACCGTTTCAGTAGGTCCTGTTTCATCAAATTGGGATCGTGCCATAGAAGTTTATACCCAGTTGAAAGGAGGACAAGTGGATTATGGTTTAGCACACGCCGAAAAATTTAATATTATTCAAAAACCTGTATTGAAAAGTTTTGAAGCACTCTATCCGGAGTGGGATGAGAATCACCCAGTTCATTTGGTGGGGCATAGCATGGGTGGTCAAACTGCTCGAATGCTACAGTATCTATTAACCCAAGAGATTAGTGAAAATGAAAAAACGAATGATTTAGAAAAATCAGAATTTCTGGGGCAATCTCATTTGAATTGGATCAGGAGCATAACATCCATTTCAACACCACACAATGGTACAACATTAGCCAATGTGGTAAGTAAGACAATCCCATTTGTACAATATTTTGTTGGTTTAGCCGAGGTTGTTGGGACACGGTTTTATGATTTTGATCTAGAACAATGGAGTTTTTCGCGAGGTAAAGATGAAACATGGGCAGGGTATGTTAAGCGTATGCGAACACATGATGCGTGGGCTACAAAAAATATAAGTTCTTGGGATTTATCTATAGTTGGTGCACAGGAATTAAATAATTTTCTTCTCGCAGATCCAGATGTGTATTATTTTTCCATCAGCACATCAACTACAGAAAGAAGTGAAGATTCCCCAAATCATATTCCTATTGAAGGAACATCTCTACTCACTCGTAGTAGATCAAAAATACTAGGTTCACGTGTAGCATATTGGGCCGATGGAGCATCCACTGATTCGACCTGGTTCGAAAATGATGGTATTGTTAATACTATCTCTATGGCAGGCCCAACAACAGGTACAAATGGTGCTGATCCAATTGTATCCTACGATGAAAATGAATTTCTTATTTCGGGCCAATGGTATGCACTTGGTCCAGTTCAGATAGACCATTGGAATATAGTTGGTCATTTAGGCGATGATATAACACACAAAATAGCAAAAAATGTTTTAACTAATCAGGCTATTCGACTAAAAGAGCTACCTCCTTTTTGAATATAAAAAAGAAACTTAAATAAAATAAACCCGGTGAACTTGCCAAATTTCTAGTAGGTTGAAAAAGGATTGGCGACTGTAGTTGAAATAAACAATGTAATTATTCTCTTTTTAACCATTCCATAATGCTTGTAAACTACAAATATGAATTACAGCGAGTTACTTTCTTCATTTTTAATAGATCTCCAAAGCTTGTACCGGAAAAATGTTTCTATAAGTGGAGCATCATTTCCCCAAATATTGGCTTTATCTATTATTCCCGATGATGGGATTGAAATGTCTGCATTATCAAAAAAAATTGGAATAGATAATAGCACTGCCACTCGACTTGTTATGGGACTCGAAAAAAAAGGATGGGTCAACCGTCGCTCTGCAAATTATGATAAACGTGTCATCCAAGTTGCCCTCACACAAGACGGTGATGAGATTCAGGCGCAACTAGAACAACAATTTGATTCACTTGGCGCAGCCATAGAAAGAGAAGTAGATCCATTAGATCGGAATGAAATGATAGAATATATTTCTTCTCTACATTGGATTTTATCAAAGTTGATTCTAAAAAATGATAAAATTGTATAATGCAACAAAATAATTTCACATTATCTATTTTAACCTGGTATAATAAACAAAAAAGAATCCTGCCATTTCGGGATATAGATGATCCTTACAAAATTTGGTTATCGGAAGTAATGCTCCAACAAACTCAAATAGAAACGGTAATTCCTTATTTTCAGAAATGGATCATTAAATATCCAACTATTTTATCAGTGGCGACCGCTGATCAAGAATGTTTATTAAAACTTTGGGAAGGACTTGGTTATTATTCCCGATGCAGAAATTTCCATAAAGCTACAAAGATAGTTGTTGCAAAACATGGCGGTGTTATTCCTGATAAATGGTTGGAATTTCGAGTATTACCTGGTGTAGGAGATTATACAGCAGCAGCAGTTTTATCGATTGCCTATAGTCAACCTTATATTGCGATTGATGGAAATGTAAAGCGTGTTATGGCACGCATCCTTGGCTTGAAAAATTTATCAAATAGAAATATGACCCGAATAAAAAACTATCTGACAAAGAATATTTTTACGGATAATCCTGGCGATTTCAATCAAAGCATGATGGAGTTGGGTGCTAGAATTTGTTCTCCTAGGAATCCGAATTGTGGAAAATGCCCATTGTCTTTTAACTGCAAAGCATTTTCCATGGGCGAGCCTGAGTCCTATCCATTATCAGTTAGAAAGAAAAAACCGCCTCATTATGAAATTGTTGTGGGAATCGTTTGGCGAGGTGATGAGTTTTATATTCAAAAACGGGGTGAACATGGAATGCTTGCTGGACTTTGGGAATTCCCCGGTGGTAAAGTTAAGTTAGGAGAGTCATTGGAAGATGCATTATATCGCGAAATACAAGAAGAGTGTGGCTCTATGCCAAAAATCTTAAAAAAAATTGGTACTATTAAACACGCTTATACTCATTTTACAATCACCTTTCATGGGTATCATTGCGAAGAGAATGGCACATTAATTCGTTGTCAGAAAAATTCTAAATGGATCAAACCAAACCAAATAGATGAATTCCCTTTTCCTAAAGCCAACCACAAACTTTTTTCAATTTTGGAAAAACAAGGTTGGGATGTTTAATACAATTATTTCAATCATTCTTTGGCCACTTTGGTTCATTTTTTTTGCCATTACAATGGCATTATTTTTCGTCTCATTTTTGATTTTACCCCGGAATATTCTCCATTATATCATTCGGCCCATCTCTTGGACCTATTGCCTTTTGGCTGGACAATGGTTATGTAAGGAAAATGATCCACCCAATCCGGATGGACAGCCCTATCTCTATATGTTCAATCATGAATCCATGTTTGATCAATTTATGATTGCTGCCTTCATACCTCATTATATCACTGCCGTGGGGGCTATTGAACAATTCAAATACCCAATTTGGGGTTATATTATGAAACAATATGGTATTATTCCCATTGTCCGCAAAGATATTAAAAAAGCGCTCAGTAGTTTATCCAAAGCTGAAGATGCCTTAAATAGTGGGGTCTCTTTATTAATTTCTCCGGAAGGAACACGAACATTAACAGGTGAAATGAGTCCCTTCAAAAAAGGTCCCTTTCATTTGGCAAAAAATACCGGCGCAACTATTATACCGGTTGGGATCATTGGGGCTTATAAAGCTAAGAAAAAGAAAGATTGGGTACTCACGCCAGGTAAACTGATAACACGATTTGGCGTCCCCATAGAGAAAAAAGACTTTGAAAATTTATCTGTAGAAGAAACTCGAGATCTTGTAAGGGATCGTATTCAATTATTAATCCAAGCATGAGGCCATCTATGAAACAATTATCACTCATCCTTTTCTCAGTTTTTATTTTAAATACGACACTAGTTGCACAGCCCACAATTTCTTCGTCACCAACTGTTGAAGAGCGCTACGGAGACAGGATTGAATTATTTGGTGTCAAATTCAAAGGACCACTAGTGTTGTGTCAAATATTGATAGCCATTCTTATGGCAATTACATTTTTACAATCGGCCATTGATAAAATGCTGGATCGCAAAGGGAATCTGAAATATTTTGAGGTACATTTTGCAAACTCACCGTTGAAAGGAATTAGTAAGCTATCTTTATCATTGTTAATTATTTTGGAATTAACCGGTGGGCTTATGCTGGTCTATGGAATCTATTATACATTTGCAGAACGAATAACTCTATGGATTTTTTATGGATTTGTGTGGTTATCACTTACCATCATTGTGCTTTTTACTGGACAGAGATTGGCGAAGGATTATGTTGGTGCTGCGGACTTAGTTCCATACTTCATGTTAATTATGCTTGGCATAATGAGTATGTATTAAATGAAAAAAACCTGTCTCATAACGGGCGCCACAGACGGAATTGGAAAACAAACTGCGCTCGAATTAGCTATGCAGGGTTTCAATCTGGGACTGGTTGGACGCAATTCGGAGAAAGGTGCATCTGTAGTATCAGAATTAATTCATGATACGGGTAATAATTCCATTCGATTTCATTACGCTGATTTATCTATCATGAAAAGTGTCCAAAACTTGGTAGATGAAATTAAAAGAA
>CAWVTW010000042.1:0-11327 GCA_963933175.1 uncultured bacterium | reverse complement strand
TAAAATCTGTCATATATTTAGTCTGTATCCGGCTTTGTATTTCAGTTACCATGTCCGCGTGGCGTATGAAATTATTCCCGGAGAATAAGTATTTATCAGTATCTCAAAAACCTGCCTGGGATTTGTTGCGAAAATTAGAAAATGAAGATTTAAAAGAATTGTCAAACAGATTAATGGATTTCATAGAGTGTTAAATGAAACTTTCTAAAGTACAATCACTTTTAAATTATTTTCCATTATTTGATTTGTTAGATGACTCATCTCCTTCTACAATGAAGTTTATTTCAATAATTGTCATTCTAGTTCAAAATGCTAGATAAAAAAACAATTCAAGCCCTTCGAGAAACGCATCTCGCACCTTCATTGAGTTTGTCTTACGGTAAACCACTCCATATTGTAAAAGGAGAAGGACAGTATCTCTATGATGCGGATGGATGTCAATATTTAGATGCGGTAAACAATATCCAGCATGTGGGCCATTGCCATCCAAAAGTGGTGGCAGCTGCCCAACTCCAATATGAAAAACTGAATACCAATACACGGTACTTGGATGAAACTATAGTCAATTATGCACAGGAGCTCACGGACAAAATGCCTGCTGGGCTTGATGTATGCTTTTTTACCAATTCTGGCAGCGAAGCCAATGACTTGGCTCTACGTATTGCTCGTCACCTTACCCAAAGCAAAGAAACAATCGTCCTGGATGCTGCTTATCATGGCAATCTGTCTTCCTTGATCGAGATCAGCCCCTATAAACATAATGGAAAGGGTGGAAGCGGTGCCCCTGATTTTGTTCACACTGTTCCAATGCCGGATCCATTTCGTGGAAAATATCGGGGAAAAGACTCCGGAACAGCGTATGCAAATGAAGTTCAAATTATACTTGATAAAATTCAAGAATCTGGAAAACGAGTTTCTGTATTTATTGCTGAATCACTCATGGGTTGCGGTGGACAATTAGTACCACCACAAGGTTTTTTGAAAGAATCATTCCAGAAAGTGAGAAAGGCTGGCGGGCTCTGTATTGCCGATGAAGTGCAGATAGGGTTTGGAAGAATGGGCGATCATTTTTGGGGATTTGAGACTCAAGGTATTATTCCAGATATTGTGACTATGGGAAAACCCATGGGCAATGGTCATCCACTTTCAGCGGTAGTTACCAGCAAAGCCATTGCGGAAGAATTCAATAACGGCATGGAATATTTCAATTCATTTGGTGGGAATCCTGTTTCCTGTGCTGTGGGACATGCGGTCTTGAATGTGATAGAAGAGGAAGGGCTACAGCAAAATGCGAAAGATGTTGGTAAATATTTGAAATCATTATTAAACGAATTAAAAGAAAAACATTCTCTCATTGGCGATGTGAGAGGACATGGATTATTCCTTGGGGTAGAATTGGTTCGCAATCTAGAATCTTTAGACCCAGCAGATAAAGAAACAGACCAAATTGTGAATGCCATGAAAGAAAAAGGAATCCTAATCAGCTCCGATGGGCCGGATCACAATATAATAAAAATAAAACCGCCGTTAGTTTTTAACCGAGAAAATGCTCTTTTCTTGACCGAAACATTGGACGAAATTCTATCTTAGGATAAGGACAGATTATACACATGAATAAACCAATATTAGTTGGGGGACTGCTCATAATATTTATTATTGCAATGATTATTTTGAATAAAGCAACAGATATGAAAGTGGAAAAATACTGGGAAGACCCTACCGTTTTTCAAGTAAACCGAGAAGAACCCCGTGCTCACTTTTTCCCATTTGAATCGGAAGAACTGGCTTTTGAAAATAATCCAGAAAAGTCAAAATATTTTCAATCCTTAAACGGGATATGGAAATTCCATTTTGCAAAAAATCCTGACAAAAAACCGAAAGGGTTTCATCAATTAAGTTACAATGTGAAAAACTGGGACGACATTACAGTTCCTGGCCATTGGGAAATGCAGGGCTATTCCGTTCCCATTTATCTCGATGAAGAATATCCCTTTAAACCGGATCCGCCAAAAGTGCCTTTTGATTATAATGCGGTAGGCTCATACGTAAAAACGTTTGAATTGGACGAAACATGGAATGGCAGGGATATTTTTATTCGTTTTGGTGGCGTTCGTTCTGCTTTTTATGTTTGGTTAAATGGGGATTTTATTGGCTACAGCCAAGGGTCAAAAACACCTGCAGAATTCAACATCACTAATTTGGTCCAAAATGGCGAAAATAAACTTGCTGTGGAAGTTTACCGGTTTTCGGATGGCTCCTATTTAGAAGGGCAAGACACTTGGCGGGTCAGTGGATTAGAAAGAGATGTTTACCTTTATGCTGCACCCAAAACACGCATTTCAGATTTCTTTGTTTATGCCGATCTGAATAAAGATGGCCGTTCTGCCAATTTCTCCGTGAAGGTTGACCTTTTTAATCCAGAACGATTTACGGGTAAATATAAAGTTAATGCGGTCTTGAAAGGGAAACGTGTTCTTTACAAGAAGGATTATACCGTAGCTATCGATTCAACAAATTCGGTTGAATTTCAGGCAACTTTTTCCAAAGTGAAACCGTGGTCTGCCGAAACGCCTTACCTTTATGATTTAAAAATTATGCTCACTGATCCCCAAGGGAATTTGGTGGAATCTTTTACACAAAAAGTGGGATTTAAACGGGTAGAAGTGAAAAATGGGAATCTATTGGTAAATGGAAAAGCTGTCATGTTCCGTGGCGTCAATCGCCACGAATGGGATCCGGTTGTGGGGCGCTCTATCACAGAAGAAACTATGATCCTCGATATCCAACTCATGAAGCAGCATAATATCAATGCCGTTCGAACAAGTCACTATCCAAATCAGGAACGATGGTACGAACTCTGCAATGAATACGGATTGTATGTAATTGATGAAGCCAATATCGAATCTCACGGCATGCAGTTCCACGAAGGGAGTTATGGACATATTGCGAATGATCCTGCATGGACAGCACAATGGATTGACCGTGGAAAACGAATGGTGGAACGGGACAAAAACCAGCCGTCAATTATTACCTGGTCTATGGGCAACGAAGCCGGCGATGGAGAAAATTTTGTAAAATTATACGATTGGATTAAATCACGGGATAAATCCCGGCCCGTTGTTTATCAGCCAGCTTGGTATGAGCGCCACACGGATGTGGTTTTCCCCATGTATAAATCCATTGAATTCATTTCGGAATACGCAGAAAAGAAAACGGATAAGCCACTCATTCTTTGTGAATTTGCCCACGCCATGGGAAATAGCGTAGGTAATCTCCAGGACTATTGGGATACTTTTGAAAAATATGAAGCACTACAGGGTGGCTTTATTTGGGATTGGGTAGATCAAACAATCCTGAAAAAAGATGAGAATGGGACAGACTATTGGGCTTATGGTGGTGATTTTGGAAATGAGTTTCTTGAAAATGATTCCAACTTTTGTGCCAATGGATTGGTGGCCGCAGACCGATCATTGAATCCCCATATCCTTGAAGTAAAAAAAGTATATCAACCGGTCAAATTCACCAATGTCACGAAAAAATCATCTATTACAAAAATTGAAATAAAGAACCGATATGATTTTATTGATTTAACTCATTTGGATTTTTCGTGGATGATTGAAGAAGATGGAAAGCAGATCCAAAAAGGCAACTTGGGAAAAATAAAATTGGCACCCGGGGAAACAGATAATTTCAAATTCAACCATCAATCAATATTACCCAAACCAGGATCAGAATATTTTCTTACAATTCGAGCGAATACAAATTCAAGGTCAACAATGATTCCTAAAGGTCATTTGGTTGCGTGGGGGCAATTCAAATTGCAGATTGGAAATACTGTTATGCCTTCCCCGGCTAGCGAATATCCTGAATTAGCAATGACGGAAAATGATAAGTCGATTGAAATATCTGGCGCTGAATTCAAAATCACATTTGACCGCGAAAAAGGAAATTTGTCCCAATATCATTATAAAGGAATTGACCTTTTAAAACATAGCTTGCAATCCAATTTCTGGCGGGCGCCCAATGACAATGATCTCGGAAATGCCATGCAAAAACGAGCAGGCATTTGGCGAAATGCCAGTACGGAATTGGAGACCACTGAGTTCAAAAGTTTCATTAAAAATAATGTGGCACATATTCAGGTTCTATTTTCCCATGATACTACAGAGACAGATTTAGAAACAAACTATTTTGTATCTGGAAATGGTGCTATAAAAGTAACCCATAAAATAATAAAGACGACATCGGATAATCCGGAGATTCCAAGATTTGGATTAAAAATGTCCCTAACCGGAGATTTTACTGAACTCAGTTGGTTTGGTCGTGGACCTCATGAATCCTACTGGGATAAAAAAACTTCTGCTGCAATTGGACTGTATAATGGATCTGTTTGGGATCAAACTTTTCAATATGTTCGCCCCCAGGAAACAGGAAATAAAACAGATGTAAGATGGATGGCTGTATCCAATGGGAAAATTGGGCTAATGGCAAAAGGTGATCCTACTTTTGATGGTAGTGTACATCAATATCCATACAATGACCTGGATCATGTTCGCTATGGACAAAAACATGGAAAACTGGATATCCAGCCCAAGGATCAAGTTGATTGGCTCATTGATTATAAACAAATGGGAGTGGGCGGTGATAATAGTTGGGGCGCTCGTCCGCACGACCAATATACTCTTAATCCAAAACCTTATTCTTTTTCCTTTATGTTGATTCCATTTGAATCAACGGATGACTTAACAAAACTTTCAAAATTAGAGGTAAGATAAATGAACACAATTTCAATCATTTCATTCATTGTGGCGACAGGTGCTGTCGCCTTTTTTACAGTTCGAATTGTCCGGGGGATGAAAAAATCTGACAATGTCACAGAAGAGTATTTTACCGGTGGACGGGCATTGGCGTGGCCGGTTGTGGCTGGCTCGCTTCTTCTTACAAATTTATCCACGGAACAATTGGTTGGCCTTAATGGTGCTGTTTTTGGAGATAAAGCATTGGTAGGCATCGCTTGGGAAGCGTTGGCAGCCTTTGCCATGATTGCTACAGCGCTCATTTTCTTACCAAAATATTTAGCCAGTGGATTTACCACTACGCCGGCATTTCTTGAAAAACGGTTTGATAAAACTACTCGTTCTATGGTGTCTGGATTATTCCTATTTGGTTATGTGACTGTTCTACTTCCAGTTGTTCTTTACACAGGCTCCCTGGCAATGATCGGAATGTTTGATTTGAATATTCCTCTTTGGCTTGTTGTGGCAACGATTGGATCGCTTGGGAGTGCATATGCTATTTTTGGTGGGTTGAAATCTGTGGCTGTCAGCGATACCATCAATGGCGTTGGACTTTTGGTAGGTGGGTTGGCAATTCCTGCCTTAGCTTTAATTGCTTTGGGAGATGGTTCATTTTTCTCTGGATTGTCAATATTGGTGAATACGAACCCGGAATATTTAGCAGTATTAACTAACACCAATGTGGAAGGCAATGTGGTATCGGTTCCATGGCCAACCTTATTAACCGGGATGATGTTCATTCAGGTCTTTTATTGGTCCACGAACCAGGTGATTGTTCAGCGCGCCATGGCGGCAAAAAGTTTGGCCGAAGGTCAAAAAGGTGTATTGTTCGCTTCTGCAATGAAATTGGTAGGGCCACTTATGCTTTGTTTGCCGGGTATTATTGCACTCCATATGACAGACCTTACAATTGATAAGCAAGACCAAGTCTATGGAGCAATTGTTCGGCATGTCCTGCCCGATTGGTCACTAGGATTATTTGCAGCTGTTTTGATGGGCTCTATTTTAAGTTCTTTCAACAGTGCCTTGAATAGTGCTTCTACTTTGTTTTCACTCCAGTTTTATAGCGGTTATATTAATAAAAATGCATCTGGAGAACAGATTGTAAGAATTGGAAAATATTTTGGCATTGGACTAGCGGTTGCATCCATTATGATTGCACCAATATTAGACCAGATGCAGTCTATTTTTGAATATCTCCAAAAAGTGAATGGTTTATACAGTGTACCCATCATTGGGATTTTTATGTTGGGGATTGGCACAAAACATGTCCCCGCCATTGCAGCTAAAATTGGGATGATTGTAGGTATGGTATTTTATGCATTTTTCACTTTTGTGAATATTAAAGATGTTCCAGTATTTTTTGCCAATGGCGATGGAGATCTTCATTGGCTTCATGGATATTTTATTAGTTTTATTTCATCGGTTGTTGTGATGTTGGTCATTGGTTACATAAAACCAAAATCTGTTGAGGAAATCGCTATCAGTGATCAGCGGGTTCCAGCACCAGTTGATATGACGCCGTGGCACCAAGCGAAGAATGCTTCCTATGCCATCATGGGGACCACGGTTTTAATGTATTTGTTATTGACTTGGGCTTCAGTTTAAGAAATGTATAAATATTGAAATGATTTAAAAGTGGTTCCAATTATTATTAGTCGTTTTAATTAGTTTACCTCATTGAATAATTTGATTCAAAACACATGATTATCAATTTTAAAAAACGAGAAAGAAAAATTATTATAACCCTTTTATTTTTTGTGTCAATTGGTTTCGCTCAACAATCACCTCACCAATATATTGAATATCAGCGAATCCAAAACAGACTCCAACAAGGATGGAATACCTGGAATACATCCAGTGTCTTACAGCAAGTATTACTCCCACAAGGGTTTGCCATCAATCTTGCTTTCAAACAGCACTATTTTTTAGAAGAACAATATCTTTCAAGAGCTCTAATTGGTCGGCGGGGAGATTTTTCAGAAACCGTTCGCCCCGGCCCCCACGCTTATGATGGGAGTTACACACAGTTGGAGATCCAATGGGAGGGTCTAGATGCAAGAATTGAAACCGCACATGCTGGAAAAGATTTGGTTATTTTAATTTCACCAAATTCAATTCCTGATGATCGTATGAAAGTCATTATTGAATCAGGGATGCTTTGGAACCGACAAGGACATCTCTCTCGTAAAAATAATCAATTGAAAGCAGTGTGTCCCGGAAAAACCATCAAAGTATTTACCACTTCAGTGCCTGTGGATGATGATCCGTATATTAATGTTAAAACGCCTTATCTTGCTGTTTGGCTGGATGGAGAGATTGGCATTTCCACTGGGAAAAAAAGAACACTTTCAGAAATAAAAAAAGCCATAGAAATCCAAAAAGTTAGTCTTCAATCAGAAGCAGAAAAATTTGATGAATTGGCAGAAGCATATATTGCAGTCCAGGCGGGTATCGCATGGAATCTCATTTATGAACCTAAGTTTGATCGTGTTGTTGCCACGGTCGGTCGGTTATGGAATGAAGAGTATGGTGGTTTCTGCACATTCGGTTGGGACAATTTTTTCCTGGCTTATATGACAGGACTGGCCAGTCGAGATCTTGCTTTTTCCAATGTGATCGAACATCTCCGTGGCAAAACAGAACAGGGATTTATTCCTAATGATAATCGCGGAAACGGCAGTAAATCATTTGATCGATCGCAACCGCCGGTGGGTGGTATCATGGTTAAGGAAATTTACAAAACTTATCCTGAAGACTGGTTTTTGGAAGCTACGTTTGATGACCTTTTGGGCTGGAATCGCTGGTGGCATCGCTCAAGGAATAACGAAGGATTGTTGAGTTATGGCTCATCTCCTGCAGATAATCCATTTAATGAGCCTGTATTCGAAACAAAAACGGCTGCTGGATATGAATCGGGTATGGATGATTCGCCCATGTACATCGGTGTGCCGTTTAACAAAAAGAAACACACTTTAGAACTTCAAGATGTAGGACTCACCAGTTTATATATTGCTGATTGTAGAGCACTGGCGGAAATGGCAGGAATTCTTAAACGGAAAAAAGAACAAAAAGAATTAGAGGCTCGAGCAAAACAGTACGCCCTTAAAATGGAAGAATTATGGAGCCCGGAATTTGGCGCATACCTGAATTATCGAACTGATGTGGATTCGCTTTCAACCCGGGTTTCACCCACCTTATTTTATCCGCTCATGGCAAAAGTGGGAAATGACAAAAAAAACGAACTAATTATGGAACATTTCTACAATACTGAAGAATTTTATGGAGAATGGATGTTACCTTCCACAACTCGGAACGATCCAACATTTTCGCGACAGCGCTATTGGAAAGGTGCCATATGGCCACCTCTGAATTTTCTCACTTATTTAAGTCTTCGCCAGGCAGGCTACACCGATGCTGCCACCGAGTTATCGGAAAAATCATTAAAACTTATTATGACAGAATGGACGCGAAAAGGTTATGTGAGTGAGAATTATTCAGCTATTACCGGGACAGGCGATGATTCAAGATTATCATCTGACAGGTTCCATTCCTGGGGCGCATTATTTGGAATAATGACCTTTATCGAAAATGGGTATCTTCCGCAAATAGAATCACCAATGGAGTAGAATTTCATGAGGTCTTTTGGGTTAATATTGTTATCTGTTATGTCACTTATCGCTAAGGATTATGAACCAAATTGGGAATCCCTGGATTCCCGTCCCACGCCCCAATGGTATAAAGATGCCAAATTTGGAATTTTCATTCACTGGGGGCTCTATTCCGTGCCTGCTTGGGGACCGAAAGGGAGTTATGCTGAATGGTACCTCAATGGATTAAAGTCAGGTGACAGCACACGTCTAAAATATCACGAAGAAAATTATGGGAAGGATTTCCCATACCGGGATTTCAATAAATTGTTCAAGGCGGAAAAATATAAGCCCAAAAATTGGGCAGTATTATTTAAGGAATCTGGAGCAAAATATGTAGTGCTTACATCTAAGCACCATGATGGCTTTTGTCTCTGGCCCAGCAAAGAAAGTGATGGCTATAATTCCGTGAATGGCGCTGCAAAACGGGATCTTTTGGGCGACCTGAATTCAGCAGTTAAAAATGTAGGACTCAAATCTGGTTTTTATTATTCATTGTATGAATGGGACCATAAAGATTACCCCTCCGATGTCCCAAAATATGTAAACGATCACATGTTACCCCAATTCAAGGATGCGGTTCAAAAGTACAAACCATCCATCATTTTTTCCGATGGTGAGTGGGACCAAGACAGTCAAAAATGGCGTAGCGAAGAATTTTTAGCCTGGCTGTATAATGAATCTAGCGCACCGGAAGATGTGGTGGTAAATGATCGCTGGGGTGGGGAAACACGATTCAAACACGGTGGTTATTATTCAACAGAATATGACCCAAACTCCGGATCCGTGAATGAAGAATTCATTCAACGGGGTTGGGAAGAATGCCGCGGCATTGGGAAATCTTTTGGATATAATCGGAATGAAAAACCAGAAGATTACAACACATCGGAAGAATTGATTCTGCTATTGGTTGACATTGTGAGCCGTGGCGGGAATTTGCTCCTTAATATTGGCCCCAAGGCTGATGGTACCATTCCAGAAATTATGGTTGATCGATTAGAGGACATTGGTGCTTGGTTGGACAAAAATGGTGAAGCCATTTATAAAACAACAGTGAACCGAATTACACAATCTAATCATGGGAAAGTGAAATATACCTTATCAAAAGATCGTAGAAGCATCTATGCATTTATAGAAGAAATTCCCGATGGTAATTTGACCTTGGATGGTATCCAATCCACAGGGCATGAACGCATCAAACTTCTAGGGACAGATGAAGAATTCAACTGGCGAAATTTGCGAGACAAACTGGTAATCCAAATTCCGAAAAATATTAATGAAATTGTTGAAGATTCGCCTAGCTATGTTTTTGAAATCCCTGTTCTCCCATATCTTGATAAGCCAAATGTCCAAATTTCAGAACATGATGGGAAGGCAGAAATCACTTTTATTTCGAATGACTCAACATCGGAATTGAGATACACATTTGGAAATTGGGAGGCCAGGAAAGGCTATGAAGAAAAATACAGCGGTCCCTTTACCTTGAACAAAAGTACTATGTTGAATGTCCAGGCCTATGCCGATGGGTTTATGCCCAGTCAAGTTGTGACAGTTCCGGTAAATATTTTGGATGAAAGCCACGGACTCATTCGACAAACATATGAAGGGCAATGGGAGAACTGTGACCAGATGCTTGCTTCGGACTTTGTTGAAGAAAAAATGGTTTTCAGTTTAGGCTTAGATGCAGAAAAGAAAAATAATTTTGGACATGTTTTTAAAGGAATGATTTATATTGAAAAGCGTGGAACCTATGAATTTCAAACCACATCCGATGATGGTTCACGATTATTTATAAATGGATTTCCTGTGGTGGATAATGATGGGCTCCATGGACGGAAAACTATTTCTGGAGATATAGTATTGAAAAAGGGACTCCAAAAGTTTGAAGTTCAATATTTTGAGCGGGGCGCACAGGAATCTTTGGATGTAAAATGGAAGGGGTCAGAATTTGAATGGCAAGAGATCCCGGCGTTTAAATTTTATACTACAACACATTAAAACTCTAAGAGCTGAAAATGAATATTATAATTACTTTAGAATTAGGTACAAATCCGAACCAGAAATCAATCCGTGATTTCTTTAAATAAAAAACAAATTTCAGAAATGGTTTCCATGAAGGAAGCCATCCATGCTATGAAGTCTGCTTTCATCCAGTTAAGCAGTGGTGATGCTCATGTACCTGCTCGTTTGAGTTTGGATCTTCCGGATAAAAATGCCACATCCCTGATTATGCCGGCTTATGCCATTGGGAGTCCCTACTATTGCGTGAAGATCGTATCCGTGAATTATTTAAATCCCCATAAAGGCCTGCCTCTGATTCATGGCGTGGTTCAAGTTTTTGATGCTTCAAAAGGGAACCACGTAGCAACCTTGGATGGAGAATCCATTACGGCGATTCGAACAGCGGCAGCATCTGGATTGGCCACAGATCTCATGGCAAAAAAGGATGCGACTATTTGTGCAATTTTTGGGACAGGTATTCAGGCTGCTTCTCATATAGAAGCAATCATGGAAGTTCGGGAAATTGAAAAGTTCATTGTATTCAGTCGAAATGATGAAACTGCTGCAAAATTTTGTGATTCACATTCCAAAAAAGTCAATTGTGAAATCGGATCTCAAGCAACCTTAAAAGAAGCCGATATAATTTGTACAACTACACCATCTAAATTTCCACTGATTGAATTTGAAAACATTAAATCAGGTAGCCATTTGAATGTCATTGGATCACACCAACCGATGATGAGGGAGGTGTCTTCAGATATAGTTATCCAGTCTAAAATCATCGTTGACCAAATGAAAGCCTGCAAAAAAGAAGCGGGAGACCTCATAATTCCGATGGAAGAAGGGCAATGGTCCTTTGAGAAAGTTCATGGCGAATTGG
>CAWVTW010000041.1:0-11500 GCA_963933175.1 uncultured bacterium | reverse complement strand
GTGGAGGTATCAGAATGAAACGAATTCTTATTCTTTGTTTATCTTTATGTTCGATTTCAACTGCTTCATCCAAGATTGCTCTTGCGATTAAAGTAAATGGAAAGGTTTTTGTTATAGAGGAAGCCAATTCTGTTAAACAACCCTTAAAACCGGGCACCCCACTTAAAGATAAAGATAAAATATTAACTGGAAAAAATGGATTTGTAGCTATCATGTATCTTGACGATAAATCAGTTGTAAAAATGCTTGGCAATTCTGATTTAACCGTATCTGGGAAAAGATCAGGCACCCAAATCAATAAATCATTGGATATTAAATATGGAAAAATTGCTGCAAGTATATCTCCACAAAAAGGAAATGAATTCAGAATTGCCACGCCTACATCCGTTGCTTCGGTAAAAGGCACAGAACTGACCATCGACTCTCAGCCCGGGATAGGAGATTCATTTACATTGCTAGAAGGATTGATAGAGGTGACAAATACTATCACTGGAGAATCCACAGAAGTTGAAAATGGGGAAACAGCTGTTTCAACACCAGAAGGTTCATTGGAAGTTCACGAAACAACGGCCGATGACATAGCTGGATTTGAATTAGCAGATATTGAAATTCCGACACAAGAATTACGTTTCGAAGTTGAAGATGAAGATGGGAACATCAAAGAAATCATTATTCGATTCCAATAGAAAAATAACGATAATGAAAAAAAATATTATTTTTCTGGCCTTATTTTCGAGCATTCTTTTATCTCAGTCCGATGTATTGATCATGAGCCCTGAACCTAACTCAGAGATCTCCGGCTATGATGTTTTAATTGCAATATCAACCTTTGGAATGAAAGGCATTAACCCGAATAATATTCAACTTTTGTTGGATGGTGAAGATATTTCAGACTTAGCTTATATGGATGAAGATATGGTGACGTGTCTTTTGGATCAATTAGATCCCGGTCTTCACCAGATTCAACTTTTCATTGATGGAAGAGGTCCGAAAACTTGGTCATTTACAACAACCTTGCGCGAACCTACCCTGAAATATTCTGGTCGTATAAGATCCAGTAGTAGTATGGATCAAATTGATGATCAAACACTAAACATTAGTCAAGTGATGGTCAATTTTAAAGGTTCTGCTTATGAATGGATGAAGTTTAAAACCAATGTGAAAATCACCTCTCAGGAGAAAGCACTTTATCAACCTCGAAATGTATTAGGGTTTGAAATTGCCCTAAAAGATTATGCTACCATTAATGTGGGTGATTCAAATCCGCGCTTGTCCCACTTTACAATGAATGGGAAACGAATCCGGGGGTTGAATGCAAATATTAAATGGAGTTGGTTTAACCTCCATTTTGTTCAAGGGGAAATTAATCGTGCCATTGAAGGTGATTTGAAAAAGGCCTATTCATATAGCATTGATACGGATGATGAAGGGACCAAATTTCTTTCATTAAGCAGAAACGGGTACACGTTCGAGCAAAATGTGATGGCGGGTAGATTGGCTTTAGGTCGTGGAGAAAAATTCCAGTGGGGACTCAATTTTATGAAAGCCCGAGATGATACAAACAGTGTTACCCAGGAGCTTAACAATGCGGAAATTGTCTACTCTCCTGATGCTACTGGATCCGTTTCCGGACTTGATTCCGGAGTGGTGTATACTATAAGTGAGTTGGGAACAAAGGCCCATTATCTTGAGGGTAAAAACTGGGCTGGTGATGGTCCCAAAGATAACTTGGTAATTGGGACGGATCTCGGGATATCATTATTTAACAAACGACTCAGGTTAGATGGCGAATTGGCATTAAGTATGACCAATAATAATATTTGGGGTGGACCCTTAACCTTGGCTCAATTGGACACTATGATCGATGACTCAGTAGATAACAAACTTTTAAGTATTGACCTGTCTAGTTTTCCAGATCCAGCTGATTATGAGAAAATCCTGATCATTAATCCTAACATGGCGCCTTTGGTCCCCATCGATATTAATGCTTTTGGAGACAGTGCAACTGTTGCTCTCATGGATGCAGTTTTGTCTATGCCTTCCTTAGCATATCGTGGTCGAGCTGTCACAAACTTTTATGGGAATTACCTTGCGGTGGAATATTCACAGGTTGGCCCCCAATACAATTCTCTGGCCAACCCATATCTTGTGAAAAATAAACGTGAATTTTCTGTTTCTGATAAATTGAAACTCCTCCAGAATCGATTGATGTTAACTATGGGTTATAAACACCAGGATGATGACATCCTAACTACGGTAGACAATTTAAAATCACAGAATACAGTATCATTGGGTATAAATGCATTACCTGGTCCAGGGCTACCTACACTCAATTTTACTTATCGGTCTATTGATAGGGATAATGGGATAGATTCTCTCATCACATTACCAGACTCAACATTTACAGATAATCGCCAGAATACACATACCAACAATATAATGGTGAATATTAGTCATCGGTTTGACTTGGTTTGGTCTCATGCATTGAGTGGCACATTTGTTAATGTGAATAAAACAGACAAATTCACCGATCGCGATACAAATTTTGTCGATCCGGCCATGTCCACCAACGTTATGAATTTTACATTATCAACGCGATATAATTTCCAGTTAAAAACAACTTTAAATTTGACTATCAATTCCAGCGAACTAAGTATTGGCCCTGGTGAACGGGGAATTCAAGATTTTTTAACCACTAATTTTGATACTGAATATCCTCTTTTTAAAAATCGAATCTTAGGAAAAGTCGGCTTAAACTATGCGCAAGGATCTGGTTTAGTCGATATGTCGTGGATTGGTTTCAAAAGTGGACTAAAATGGAAAATATTCGATCAATTTAGTGTAAAAATCCATGGTGAATACAGATCCAAGAAAACGGGCGGCTTTAAGAAAAACACAGTGATTGCCCGAGCAAATTTGGGATATTCCTTTTAAAATATATTAGAATGTGTTCTGGTAAAACTAACTTAAAATATAGATAATTAACTTTTAATTATTGTAAGACAAATAGTAAGATTTGAAAATGACATTCCCTAAATCCATTCAATCTGCAGCAATCCAAATACAACCTTTTATCCGAAAAACACCATTTGTTCATTCGAAAGCATTTTCAGATCTGACTGGAGCAGATGTTCGATTCAAACTTGAGAGTATCCAGGTCACTGGATCTTTCAAGGCTCGTGGAGCTATCAATAAACTCCTCTCTTTGGAAGATCATGAAAAACAGAAAGGTGTTGTTTCTGCATCCACGGGCAACCACGGTGCTGCAATAGCTTATGCTGCTGGACAAGTAGGAATCGATTGTACAATCTATGTTCCAGATGATGCATCGCCAGCGAAGCTAGAGAATATGAAACAATTTGGTGCCAAAATAGAAGTTCACGGAAATGATTGTATTAAAGCAGAAGCAAGGGCGCGGGAAATTTCCATTTCAACAGGCGAGACTTATGTATCACCTTATAATGATCCATATGTTATTGCTGGCCAGGGAACTATAGGAGCAGAGATAGAGTCCCAATGTGATGGTCTGGATGCGGTCATTATATCTGTAGGCGGTGGTGGCCTTATCGGTGGGACTGCAGGCTTTTTAAAATCAATCTGGCCCCAGATTCACGTGATTGGGTGTTCACCAGAGAATTCTGCAGTAATGATCCATTCCATAAAAGCAGGTAAAATTTTGGATTTATCGTCCAAACCAACATTATCAGATGGGACTGCTGGCGGTGTAGAAGAAGACTCTATCACTTTCCCAATCTGTTGTGATGTGATCGATGAAACTGTACTAGTCACAGAAGAAGAGATCAAGGATGCAATGATCACTTATATGGATAAAGAACACCAGTTATTAGAAGGTGCGGCTGGAACAGCTGTAGCAACATTATTAAAAAAGAAAAACGATTTAATAGGAAAGCGTGTAGGTGTGGTCATTTGTGGTGGGAACATTAGTTTGGATACTGTTCGAGACATTTTAAATTGATTCCTGCAATGATTTCTTATCTTCGGATTTTAGCTATCATATTTGTCACCTCTCTTCTTTTCGCTGAAGAGATTAAAGAGAAAAGTTCAATTCACCCCGACGTATTCCGGTATTCAACAGCCGGAAAGATCGGTGATAATCCTTTCCCAACCAACCCCATGAACGACCGAGCTATTGGCTACTTGCTCCAAGGAAAAGCCCAAACCGCCATTTCTAATTATGGTAATATGATTAACTGGGATGAACATCCCATGGGAATATGGAATGGTTATTCTTATTTACCTTCGGTTGCATTTCTTGCTGGGGTTCCAGGACATAAAAATTCCTTCGAATTCAACTGGGAACATGTGGAAAATATTGTGGATTCTGATGGAATTCCCATTTATGGTATTTGGGAGTCTGGTGATGCCTATGACAATTGGTTTTTTGAAGGCGATACGAATTATGTGGGCATTATTTTTGATGCAGACCGAGATTTTGGACGCTGGTATCCTGACAGTATTTCACAGAAAATATCTAAAGAATTATTCAATGGACCATATCAATATGCCATTGATCATGAATTGAAAAAAATTGCAGTATCTACTTTTGGTCAATTAGATCCCAATACATCCACCGCGCAGATTGGATTCATATATCCTTGGGCTTTACGCCCAAAATTAATTCAGCGAGAAGATCAATTTGATTTTTATAATTATGGTCCAGACCTGGAAGAGTGGACAGATGATGATGAGTACATGTATTATGGATATAATGTTGCAGAATCGTGGATTTCTCGACAGGAGAGTTCACCAAATGGCGAGTGGCATGCATCTACAATGGCCCGGGTAAATACTCACAATACGGAGGTGCTTAATGGAGACATATTTGGTGATACCTATGTCACGGATCTAAGTGATACATATCCGCTTTTGGCACACAGTGCATTTTCTGATACTTGGCCGATTAGGTATAATCAAAATTCAGGACAAAATGAGTCATTCTGGCCCGGCTGGTGGGCTGAAGATTACAATACCACTCTGCCTGGATGTTCGCAGTCCAGAAAAGATCCTGATTGTTGGGAAAGAGTCGAAGGGCGATTTATTTCTGATATGGAAGTATATATGGAATTTGATGATCGCTGGGCGCACCGGGGTAATATGGTGGATACAAATAATGAATACGAGCAAACAGCTTATCCTATGGGGTTACGTGTGATGGCAGAAGCTCATTCTTACGGTGTGTCCTATGCAGAAGATATTTTATTTGTGACGGTTAATGTCCGAAATGAAAGTGGTGATTGGTGCGCTGAAGATGAATTTGGGAATCCTGTTTTGGACGAAAATGGTGAACAAAAATGTGGGGAAGGAATGATTATGCCCGATGGTACCAAACTCAACCAAGGCAAAGGATTTGATTATCAAGGTACCTTTCTCGGTTTTTATTTTGATTCAGATGTTTTGGTGGGAGATATAAATGGGTTTAGTTCCGGACTCCACACAAATGATGACGATTTCATGAAATACTATTGGGAAATATTCGAACGTAATAATGAACGAATGTTAATCTCTATGGCCATGGTGGGAGATTTTGATGGTATCAGTGGTCAAGCTCGTGGTTATGCCATGAATGGTGATCCCGCTCCTGGGACAGATTTTGGACTTGTGGCTACCCAATTATTAGACTCACCCAGAGCCACCGATCCGGTCGACTTGGACCAAGACGGCACTATTGACATATTTCCCGGAGAACCGCTGAAAATGACAGATTGGCATTGGTTTGATTGGTATAGTCGCCCGGGTGTGGTGAATATGGAAAGTAATACCAGTAGTTGCTATACCGGTGCTGCTGGTTGCCCCCAAGCTCGGAACAAGGAAGAGATCATGTATAAGATTATGGCTGGCGATACCACCAATTTGAGTGATAATGAGAATGCCTGGCATTTTCACACGAAAAATCCAGGTTCTGATCTGGGATCGGAGCTAAACCCGCATTTTGATTCTCTAGAGGGCCTGTACGATGAAACTGCTTTTCAACGAGAACCCCCGGGATTAGATTGTTCTATTTTCATGAGTTGTGGACCATTTGATCTTCCCGTTGGACGGGAAGTCCCTTTTTCATTCTGTATTATATTTGGACAAAATGAAGAAGATTTAATCAACAATGCCCGTTTTGCTCAAGTCATGTATAATTCACGGTACCAGGGGTTTACCCCGCCCACGCGACCCAATGTTTATGTGGAAACAGATACTGGTGCTGTCAAGATCTATTGGGATGATGTATCAGAACACTCTGTTGATGTTCTCACTGGTTATTCAGATTTTGAAGGATATAAGATTTACAAAAGCATCGATGGTGGAAAAAACTGGGGAGACGCATCAGGTCGTATTTATGATACGGATGGGTTGTTTGCAGGCTGGCGACCCTATAGGCAATTTGATTTATCGGCAGAAAGCGACTCGCTCCATTGTGTTTATTCCAATTCCTATGATTGTGAAAAGAAAAATAGACGGAATCATAGCATCAGCGGTGAAGATCCATATTTCCCCTGGTTCAGTCTCGGAGACGATACTGGAATGGAAATGATTCGTTTGGATGAATCAGATTGGAAAATTGTAAATGGAGATACTTTTCAATACATGTTTGCGGATCAGGATGTGACGGATGGTTTGGAATATACTTATTCAGTTGTATCTTACGATATGGGTGTAGAGCCAACCTATACTTCAAAATTTGTCCATATTGGAAACGGGCAATATGAATCTGTGCTAGACACAAATTATTCAAATCCGAATGAGTGGGCAAATCCGGAAGGCTATGCTTCTATTGAAAATTCAAAAGGGACTACTATTCTGGATCGAAATTTTGTCCAGGCGTTTCCGGGAATCCAACCCCGCGAAAACCTAAGTAAGGTTAATGTTGTTCCTAATCCCTATATTGTGCGATCTAATTTCAAAGAGACAGAATTCCTGCGACGGATCCGATTTACAAATTTACCGACAAAATGTAAGATCAAGATTTTCACATTATCCGGTGAACTTGTAGCAGATCTGTCTCATGAAAGTGTAACGAGTGGAAATGAATGGTGGGATATGAGAACGGTGAATAACCAGGAAATAGCGCCGGGACTCTATTTGTATCATATTCAACAAATTGATGCAGAATCAGATAAAATGCTGGAAACCCTTGTTGGGAAATTTGCAGTGGTCCGATAAAAGAAAAAATGTTTAATTATTTTTTTCAATCAATGTGATGAAGATTAATCCTTTGTTTTGTTCCCCTGACAATAATGATTTTAAGTTAACTTTCATTTCTCTAAGTGTTGGTTGTTCCAATATTAGTGATCCGATTGGGGCTAACGAAGTGGGATGCATCATTTGTAGACAATGGTGTATATTTTGTAAAATTGGCATTGGATAACCAATCAAAATTTCAAACACTAATCATATTTAAATAGGGCATACTTCTATGAGATACTTATTCATTTTGATTATTTTCCTGAATTTTCTATCAGGACAATCTTCCACCTGGGACATCATCCAAGACACGGTCTGGACACCGAAGTGTGTTATGTGTCATGACCATGGGCTTTATTTTGCTGAACAATCTGGATTAATTCTAGCCGAAGATGTGGCTTATGAAGAATTAATTAATATAGTCCCAACAAATATTTTTGCAGCAGAAGATGGATTAGAATTAGTTGGGACGGATGGAATCACCAGTATTTATTCCAGTTTTCTCTGGGAAAAGATCAATGCCAATGACTATGAGCATTTTTATGAGGATCATCCTGAATATGGGAGCCTAATGCCACTGGGGATGGAGTTCCTCACCAATGGAGAATTGGAATATATCCGCCAATGGATTATTGCTGGAGCACCAGAGACCGGTGTTGTAGTTGATGAATCCCTATTAGAAGATACAACCATTTTTGAAATACCTGAATTTGAGCCACTCCCACTACCCGAGAATGGCGTTCAATTTCATCTAGGTCCCTTTGAAGTACCACCCCAATTCGAAAGGGAATTATTCTACTACACAGAAATTGATACTCAGGGCATCCTTTATGTGAATCGGATCGAAACTGCCTTGGCGCCGGGGAGCCATCATTTTATTATTTACACCTATGATGATGACCTTTCATTACAACTGCCTGAACTAAATATAATTCGTGATTTACGATATCCGGATGGGAGCTATAACCAGTATGTTTTATATTACATGGCATACCAAAAATTTATCACAGGAACTCAAACCCGGTTTTTTGACTATAGACTCCCTGAAGGTGTTGCCCTAAGAATTGATCCATCTTTTGGATTTGACTTGAACATTCATTATGCTAATTATTCCAATGATACAATCATTGGAGAGGTTTATAACAATTATCATTTTGTTGATTCAACAGATGTGGATCATATTGGAAAAATTCTGCAGTTGAATAATAATGACATTGTTTTACCACCAGGTGAAGAAACAACTCTCAATAAGAGTTTTTGGATGTTTGCAGAGTTCGGTGAAACCATTTCCATTTTTCAATTGTTTTCTCACGCGCATAAGCACAATACTGAATTCAAAGTTTTCCGACGATCACAAAGTGACCCTTATTATAAAGAATTAATTTATCTTGCGTTTGATTGGGATCACCCACCTATCATAGAATATGATCCGCCTATGGTTTTTCATGAAGGTGATGGTCTTGAATTAGAAGCCACCTTTTACAATGATACAGATGAAGAAATCAATTTCGGATTATTGAGCACCGATGAAATGATGATTCTTTTTGGATTATATTATGAAGGAGAAAACTTGGCAACAGATGACACTGATAAACCAATACCAACCCAAATCGGAATCTCAAAAATTTATCCAAATCCATTTAACCCAACCACTACAATCCGGT
This sequence comes from uncultured bacterium, assembly GCA_963933175.1. Classification (GTDB taxonomy): domain Bacteria; phylum Fidelibacterota; class Marinisomatia; order Marinisomatales; family UBA1611. The sequence continues at coordinate 2,645 of CAWVTW010000041.1, read as the reverse complement.
TTTCGATCGATAAGAGATTAAACACATCTCTAAAAATATTTGACATTTCTGGTCATATAGTTGAGACTTTGGTAAGTGGCGATTTACTTGTTGGTGAGCATGAGATTAATTGGGATGCGTCTGATTTTTCTAGTGGTGTGTATTTCGCTAAACTCAGTCAAAGCGATAATACAGTTGTTAAAAAACTGATTTTATTAAAATGAAGATACCCAGGTTCCATCTAGCTTTTCCCGTCCACGATCTTGAATTAGCTCGGAAGTTTTATATAAATGTTCTGGGGTGTACCTTAGGTCGGGAATCAAAAAAATGGATAGATTTTAATCTTTTTGGTCACCAAGTTGTTGCCCATCTTTCACCAGAAGATTGTACAGAGATAAGTACCAATTCAGTTGATAACGATGAAATCCCTTCTAGACATTTTGGGGTGATCTTGCCCTGGGATGAGTGGGGAGAATTATGTAGGAAGATAAAGAATGATGGTTTGAAATTCTTAATAGAACCTAAAACAAGATTTAAAAATAACTCGGGTGAACAGGGAACATTCTTTATAAAAGACCCCAGCGGAAATGCATTAGAGTTTAAATCATTTAAAGATGAAAATGATATTTTTAAGAAGTAATAAAAACAGATGCCCAAAATAAACTTTCTACCTGATAACAAAAGTTTTGAAATAGGATTAGGTGAAACTATCCTAGATACTGCAATTCAAAATGGTATTCCTCATGTCAATGCGTGTGGTGGAGAAGGTAAGTGTACCACCTGTAGATTGCTTGTTTTAGATGGTATTGAAAACTGTTCGCCCGAGACAGAAAAGGAAGTAACTCTTAAAGCAAAAGTTCACACAACCGATGAGTTTAGATTAGCATGCCAGACAACCATTACAAGTGATGTGACAGTCAGGAGATTGGTCTTAAATAAAGAAGATATTGAATCTGTTTCTGAAAGGGGTGTTTCGGGAAGGTTAGGTGAATCAAAAAGAATTGCAATTCTTTTTAGCGATATAAGAGGCTTTACACCATTTTCTGAAAAATTAACGCCCTATGATGTTGTATTTATTCTAAATAGATATTTTAATAGGATGGTAAAAGCAGTAGAAAATAATGCAGGAATCGTAGATAATTATATCGGGGATGGTATGGTGGCGATCTTTGGTTTACATGATGAGCCCAACGCTGCAAAATATGCAGTCAAAGCAGCGCTTGATATGTGCATGGAGATAGATGATATGAAACCTTATCTTAAAACTATGTATGGGCAAGATTTCGATATTGGTGTAGGTGTTCATTGGGGTGATGCAGTAGTAGGAGATATTGGTGCAGGTAAATCAAAACGTCTAACAGCAATAGGTGATGCCATGAATTTTGCAAGTCGTGTTGAGTCTGCAAATAAACAGTTTCAATCACGTGTACTGATTTCAGAAGAGGTGCATACTGAGATTAAAGATTCGTTGGTTATTAAGGATTTTATGCGCACAAACCTTCCTGGAATTGAAGGGAGGGTAACTCTATATGAAGTAGAGGATATTAATTTTGCTGAAGAACAAAAATTAAATAATGAATTTGTTGAAGATGACATTTTTTGGAAAAAATGTTCTGAGATAGAAACATTTGTTGATAAACCACAACAGGTTTTCATAATTAAACGAGAACATATTCTTGTAGTAAATGCAGAAGACAATTATTTTGCTTTGAATGATAAATGTCCACATGCGTATCTAAGTTTGGAGGGTAGCGATATTGATATAAAAGCTGAAATAATAGCATGTCGATGGCATAAAAGTCAATTTTGCTATAAAACAGGTGAAGTACGAGAGTGGCTAGATTTAAGTAATTTTCAAAAAATGCTTGGTAAGGTCGGATTAAACGCAGAAGCAAAAGAGATCGCTGAAATGGAACGAATTCCGTTAGACATCTATCAAACAAAAGTGATAGATGGATATATTTGGGTAGGAATTCCGCCAAGCTAATAATAGATAAAGGAATAGGTTGAAATGGAGAAAAACGAAGTAAAAAAAGATAATGGTGAAACTTCTGAAAAAGAGATTCTTTGGACAAAATTATCACATACGAATAGTTTTAATGAAGATTCGCAACAAGTATTTAATATAAATCGAAATGAATTACTTGTTATAAAATTAGACGATAATTATCACGCGATAAATAACAGGTGTCCGCATGCAGGAATGAGTCTAAAAGGTTGCACGATTGATAGCCAAGAGCAGACTCTGACGTGTGCTTGGCACCATAGCAGTTTCTGCTACAAAACTGGTGAAGTTAAAGAATGGTTGAAGCTTAGTGTCGTTGAAAGATTTTTAGGAAAAATATTTCTCAAGGGTAACAAACAAGCAGATGGAATGATGGATATGGAGCCTACACCAGTTGACATCTTTATGACAAAAGTAGAAGATGATCATGTTTGGATTGGTTTTGATAAATAATTATTAATTAATTAATGTAGTCTGGTTTGTTAAATACTTAGGCTCTAAATATCCAAGGCCGATGTTATGAAGGTAACTTGAAAGGTCTTGAAGAACTGAACCTTGAACTCAATCTTATAGTATTGGAAGAAACTATTACCGAGAATCCTAAGTATGAAGAGATTCAGGATTCTTATTAAAAAACAAATCCCTTTCGCATCACCATTCT
>CAWVTW010000040.1:0-12550 GCA_963933175.1 uncultured bacterium | reverse complement strand
CTTCCATCATCAATGATGATAATTTCATTATCCTGGGAATAGGGTTTTAGTCTATCAAGTAAAGTAGGGATACTTTCAACTTCATTATGAATTGGGATAATGATTGAATAAGACATGAGTTAATTTTGATATAAAAAGAGGTCATTAGACCCCTTTTTAAACTATTGGATATAAATTGATATTAATGCGAATCTGGTTTTTTACCAACACCCAATTTTATTACATTGGGGTGATCGTTTTTTATCACATTTCTAGAATCAATAATCAGGTCACTGTTTTCTTCCACAAATTGAAAATCAATTTGGTCATGGTCCGTCATGATGACGATGGCATCTGAATTATTAAGAGTCTCTTTTGTGAGTGTCTCAATTCCCATCATTCTGTTTCCATTGAGTCCCACAAATGAAACATACGGGTCATAAAATGAAAGTTCAGCGCCATCATTTTTCAATAATTTCATGACGTCCAAAGCAGGTGATTCACGGACATCATTTACATTTTTTTTGTAAGCAACTCCTATAACGATGATTTGACTTCCTGAAATTGCTTTTCTTTTTCGATTTAATCCTTCCCGAACGAGATCCACCATGTGAAACGGCATAGATGTATTGATTTCACCCGCCAGCTCAATAAATCGAGCATTGTAATCCAACGTTTTCAATTTCCAGGACAAATAGTGTGGATCGATGGGGATACAATGTCCGCCTAATCCGGGACCAGGTGTGAATTTCATAAAACCAAATGGTTTAGTCGCTGCGGCATCGATCACTTCCCAAACATCTATACCTAGTTTCTCACACATGATTGCGACTTCATTTGCTAGGCCAATATTGATAGCGCGAAACGTATTTTCCAACAGTTTGACCATTTCTGCGGTTTCAGGATTAGAAACCCTTACAACCTGCTCAACGATCGTTCCATAAAGTAATTCGCCCAATTCACCACATTTAGGCGTTATACCACCTAATATTTTTGGTGTATTGGCAGTTTTATATTTTTCATTTCCAGGATCAACTCTTTCCGGGGAAAAGCAGAGATAAAACTCATGGCCTGCCTTGAGTCCTTTTGATTCTATTTCAGGTAAAATTAATTCTCTTGTTGTACCTGGATAACTTGTGCTTTCTAAAACAATAAGCATATCATGATGAATAAAATCTTTCATATTTTCCATAACTTGATTTATGAAAGATATATCAGGATTCTTTTGTTTATTTAGAGGCGTAGGGACGCAAATGGAAATCGCATCCAGATTCTGAATCACAGAAAAATCAGATGTGGCAGAAAGTTGATTCATTTCAACTGCATTTTTCACAGACTCATCCTTAATATCCTGGATGTAATTCTTTCCTCGATTCAGTTTTTTTACTTTTTCCTGATCTACATCGATTCCGGTAACATGAAACCCCGCCCGCACAAACTCCATTGCAAGAGGTAGACCCACATATCCCAAACCAATGACACCAATCTGTGCCTCCCTAGTTTCAATTTTATTTTTTAAGTTCATTTAAGATTTATAATTGTTCAGTAGAATAAAGAAGACAGGAATTTATATTAATTCGTTGGGAAGGGATAACTATATTTACGACAAATTTTAGCAAATTATATAGGAATTTATGGAGAATATTGATTGGCGAATTCGTTTGGCCGGTGGTGCCACCATGCTGATTGGAGGTGCTTTTGCAGTTATTCATGCATTTGAACTTCGGTCTAGTGGTGAAGATTTTAATCAGTTTGGTATATTAGCAATGCTGGCGATTTGGGGCGGCTGCGACTGGATCATCAAAGGTATCCAAGGAAAAAAATAATTGATGCGTGATGTAGTTCACCAATACATGACGGATCCCAATCCGTTTATTTTATTTGGATTAGATCATATCATCGGGACAATTATTTTTTTTGGCCTCTGGATTTGGTTACCAACTTATTCTAAAAATAATCTAACAAAGCCCAGGCAAGAACAATTAGGTATCGTTTTGGGTCTTATCGTTATGTCGAATTATCTGGTATGGGTTGGTTTGGAAGCAATCGCCGGTACTTTTGATTCAAAACTTCATCTCCCATTTCATTTATGTCGCTTTGCAAATCTTGCAATTCCTTTTGTTATGATCTGGAAAAAAGAAAGACTCTTTCAGGTTTTATATTTTTGGGGTATGTCTGGAATGCTCCAGGGTGCTATTACACCGGATGTAACTCATGGATTTCCACATTTTCATTATTTTAGATTTTTTATTGGCCATAACGGAATGGTTCTTGTCTTGATCTATGCTATTGTGGTTTTTGATATGAGACCCACACTTAAAGGGCTATGGGACTCATTTCTTGCGCTCAATGTATTTTTAGTATTTGCTACAATAGTAAACTTAATATTGGATTCCAATTATTTTTGGATCTGTGCTAAGCCGCCTACCGCATCCTTATTGGATTATTTAGGTCCATGGCCGTGGTATATTTTGATGGCTGAATTTATTGCATTGTTACATTATTTGGTTGCTTATGCGCCATTTTATTTTTTTAATAAAAGGATCCACTCTTGAATAAAATTGAATTAGGATTATCTATATTCTTATTGGGGACCATAATTGCAGGGATGAAAATGACACCACCCGTTCAAAAATTAACAGCACCTCAAGCACAAAAAATTCCAAAAGATGTTACGGTACATCATGATACCAGAATTGATGATTATTATTGGTTAAAGGAACGTGACACCCAACCAGTCTTAGATTATCTTAAAGCAGAAAATGATTATACATTTGCAAAAATGAAACACACCGAGTTGCTTCAAAAAACTTTGTATAATGAAATGCGGGGAAGGATAAAAGAAGATGATACAACCGTTCCTTACAAATTTGGGAATTATATGTATTATACCCGAACAGAAAAGAATCTGCAATATGACATCTATTGCAGGAAATTGGGTAATTCGAGTGGATACGAGGAAATCACGTTTAATATGAATGAAATGGCAAAAAAACATGATTATCTCGATTTAAGTGCTTATAAAATTAGTCCAAACGAAAAATTGTTAGCACTCACGATAGATACTTCTGGTGCGGAACTCCATAAATTGATAATCAAAGATATCAAAACAGGAGAGACTCTGGATGATCATCTAGCAAACCTTGATGGTTCCGTAGAATGGGCCAATGATAATAAAACTTTATTTTATACCGTTCTTGATAAAGCCCATCGCTCTTTCCAGTTGTGGCGTCATGAATTAGGGAATGAGCAATCTGATGATGTACTGGTATTTCAAGAAGACGATGATCGCTTTTCTGTTGGGCTTCATCGAACAAAAAGTGGAGAATTCCTGAAAATGGACTTGGAAAGCCAAATTACCACTGAAGTTTACCTTTTGGATCGAAATGACCCTTTTGGAGAATGGCAATTGGTGCAACCTAGAGAACAGGGCGTCGAATATTACGTATACCATCATGGTAATTATCTTTATCAGATCACTAATAAAGATGCGATTAACTTTAAAATGATCAGAACGACACTTAAAGGAGAGAAAGAAGATGAAATCATTCCCAATAGGGATAAAACAACTTTAGATGATGTATCCATGTTTAAAAACCATATGGCAGTTATAGAACGTATTGATGGGAATCTTGAAATTCGTCTTTTTAATTTTGAAGATGAATCCTGGTACAACATTGAAATGAATGAGGATATTTATTCCCTGACCTTTGAAGAAAATTATGATTGGAATTCTGATTTCTTTCGATTTGGATATGGATCGTTTAAAACGCCCTATTGTGTCTATGATATTGATTTTAAAACCCACAAAAAAACACTCCGAAAAAAGGAAGAAATTTTAGGCGGGTATGAATCTGAGAATTATGTTTCTGAGAGAATATGGGCACCAACGCATGACGGGAAAAAATTGGCTATTACATTATTGTATAAAAAAGGGATTGATCTAAAAGGAAACAATCCCTGCTTTCTATGGGGATATGGCAGTTATGGTGCCACCTATGATCCCTGGTTTTCTTCAAATATTTTCAGCCTTGTAGATCGCGGCATGGTCTATGCTCGTGCCCACATCCGTGGATCATCTTTTATGGGAAGAAAATGGTATTTAGATGGTAAACTGAAACAGAAGAAAAATACATTTGAAGATTTTATTTCAGCAGGTCGGTTTTTGGCAAATGAAGGAATTACATCATCGGGGAAATTAGCAATTTATGGAGGTAGTGCTGGTGGACTTTTGATTGGAGCCGTAATGAACATGGCACCGGATTTTTGTGAAGTAGCCATCCCAAGCGTCCCTTTTGTGGACGTTATCAATACGATGTTGGATGAATCAATTCCACTGACCGTTAGTGAATTTGAAGAATGGGGGAATCCAAAAGAAAAAGATTATTATGATTATATGAAGTCCTATTCGCCTTATGATAATGTTGAGGCCAAGGCTTATCCCCATACATTGGTATTGGCAGGATATAATGATCCGCGAGTTCAATATTGGGAATCAGCAAAATGGACGGCAAAACTTCGCAACTTGAAAAAAGACGAGAATGATCTATTGCTAAAAACCATTATGGGAGCGGGACACTTTTCATCATCAGGTCGTTTTGATTATTTAAAAGACGTGGCATTTTATTACGCATTTATCCTAGACAAACTGGAGATTAATTAATGGCATTAATATCTATCAATCCTGCTACCGGTGACGAAATAAAAGCCTATCCTAAACATTCGCCTGTGGAGATAGGATATATTCTTAACCAAGCATCACAGGCACAAAAAAACTGGTGTAATACTGGTCTAAATTTTAGAATTTCATGTCTGGAACAGACTGCAGGAACCCTTCGGGATCGAGCAAAAGAATATGCGAAACTGATGGCTATGGAAATGGGAAAACCTTTATCCCAAGGATTGGGAGAAGTGGAAAAATGTGCATGGCTTTGCGAATATTATGCCGAAAAAGCAAAACCATATCTGGTAGACAAGGAAGTGGATATATCGGGTCAGAAAAGTCTTATTTCAATTCAACCCATTGGATTGGTGCTGGGGATCATGCCATGGAATTTTCCATTCTGGCAGGTTTTTCGGTTTGCCATCCCAACTATAACAGCGGGGAATGGTGCCATCCTGAAACATGCATCAAATGTCCAAGGGTGCGCAGCGGCCATTGAAAAATGTTTTATTGATTCAGGGTTCTTGGAAAATATTTTTCGAAACTTGGTCATTCCCGGGCAAGAAGTGGCAGAGGTCATCAAAGATCCATCTATTGCTGCAGTTACCTTGACAGGGAGTACTCCAGCAGGAAAATCAGTGGCAGAAACAGCCGGTAGTGTATTGAAAAAAACAGTCCTTGAATTAGGGGGAAGTGATCCATATGTAGTCTTGGAAGACGCAGACTTGGTCATAGCCACAGATGCGTGTGTAACAGGTCGAACCCTGAATGCGGGCCAAAGTTGTATTGGTGCAAAAAGAATTATTGTCCATGAATCAGTTTATGATTCATTTTTAACCCATCTTGAAGAAAAGCTATCAACAAAAATTATGGGCGACCCATTAGATGAAGTTGATATGGGTCCCATGGTTTCTGCCTCTGCTAGGGATGAAATTCATAATCAAGTGGAACGGGCAATTGAATCGGGTGCTGATCTGCGTTTGGGTGGTCAGATGCCGGATGGACCGGGTTTTTATTATCCCATCACATTGCTAGTGGATGTCAAACCAGGTATGGCCGCTTTTGATGAAGAGATTTTTGGTCCAGTATTTTCAGTAATAAAAGCAAACGATGAAGCAGAAGCAATCTCTTTAGCTAACCAAACTGAGTTTGGTCTTGGTGCAGCAGTATTTACCCGAGATAAAATCAAAGGAGAAGAAATTGCTAAAAAGCACTTGGATGCAGGTTTATGTTTTGTAAATGATTTTGTAAAATCAGATCCAAGGTTACCCTTCGGCGGTATTAAACAATCTGGGTATGGAAGAGAATTGTCATCCATTGGTATGATGGAATTCGTGAACATTAAAACTGTTGTCGTGAAAAATGATTAATCGTTGTAAACTTTCTATGATGCAAACCCGAATATTTATTTTAATATTATCATTATTGGCTGTTTTAACGGGCCAACAGAATCGCCTCTTCTGGGATGGGAATGATTGGAACAGGATCGCCAAGAATGTTGATTATCATCCAGAAACTACCCATCGGGTCAAAACAGCGTATCTTCACGGTGTATTAGATGGACGACTTCATGGCTATTTAAAAACATGGGCGAAAGATCAATTTTTAGCAGATGATGTATTTGGAGAAACTGTCGATTATCTTTCAACCCGTGAACTGATCAAAAACCTGGATAATTTTTATGAGGATCCCATCAACGGATACATTCCAATTCCAGCGGCCATTGTGATTGCTAATATGTATGCGGAACGGGTGCCAATACCTTTGATAGAAGACTATATTGAAAAGACCCGAAGGTGGATCAATGATCTAACCTTGGATCTGGATACATTAAACTACAGTAAACTATTAGAAGACAAATTTATAAAGCACCACGAAAAACAATTTAATCGATCCGAATAAAACCAGCTTTGGGGTGCCAGGCGAATACTCGGCTCTCTCCGGCAAATTTCACTTTTGAAATAGTAAACTTAAAAGTGGGGGGCTTGTTTCCTTCTAAGGGGTATGTGATTGTTTTTGTTGTTGAAAATCCGGTTTGGAGTACTGGTTCATAATTATAAATTAAAACCATTCTCTCTTCACCAATAAATTCCTTTTCCCCAGAATATGTTGCCAAAAATCCTTCAAGATAATCTACCGGTCTTCCCACGTGGTTAATGACTTCAACATTAACAAGGACCTTAGCATTATCAATGACTCGGGGCCGAACCTCAATAGTGAAAGGTACCTGATCTCCGCCAAATAAAAAGCAGGTTAAATAAAGTAGAATGAATGGATGTTTCATTATATCAAAATTGGGAAAAAAAATTGTAAGACAAAAGAGAAAGGTTTTGAAACCTTTTTACCAGTAGAAAAGTATAAAGTAAATTCCTGAACTATAAAATCATCGATAATCTAATTTTCATATCCCAATTTTGAATCGAATAATTACAATTCTTCAAGTGCTATTTTTGTCTATAGGCTATTCCCAGGTTCGTATAGATGACTGGAAAGCGCTTACATCTCCTTTAAATGTTCGAGATTTAACAAATTTGGATAACGAATTATTTGCCGCAACGGAAGGAGGTCTTTTCCATATCAAGGATCAAGTTTATGAAACGTACACCACTGTTGATGGAATATTGGGTGTAGATCTGGCTGCAATCGACCATGACCATAATTCTAATATTTGGATCGGTGGAAATGTGCCGTTTGGGTTCGTGCAGGTTTATGATCCAAAAGAAAATAAATCTGTTATCAGTTTTGATTTTGATCTAACCGGTATATTAGATATTCAAGTTTTAGATTCTTTGGCATTCGTTCTATTTCAGGATGGCCAAGACTTTGGTATTATGAAATTTCTTTACAATGATGGATGGGAATATCGTGATAGTTTTAGAAATTTTCCTGAGGCAGCTGGTTCTGTAAACTGTTTTTTGGCAAATGATTCGACTTTATTTATTGGAACAAATTATGGGATTTATTTGGGTAACCTATCTGAGAATTTGAAAGATCCCAATAGGTGGCAGGCAATTGATGATGCCATGGACTTTGAAGTGACTTCAGCAACATTTAATGATTCATTCATAGCTTTTTCTTCCAAAACTAGTTTGTATGAATTGTCGATTCTATCTGGGAATTGGGAGCCCATCACTTTTTCATACTCCTTTTCTAATATTAGTGAAATTATTGTGAGCGAAAACGTTTATTGGATCATAGATCAGAAGAAACTGTATCGAAAATCAAATGTGGGTGATGCTCTATTAGAAAATCGATATTGGTTATCGGGCATGACAAGAGTTAACAATCAAATGATTGTGGGTGCTCTTGATGGGTTATTATTTATTGAAAACCCGGATAATGGGAATGAGATGGTTACACGGTTTCTTCCAAATGCACCCGTAACCAGTGGGTTTTCTGCTATAACAGTTTTAGATGACGGGCGATTAGTGGGCGGGAGTGCCCACGGAATTTCCATTTATAGCGATGAAGGCTGGCGGAATATTCTTGAAATAAAAACGATCAATACTGATACAATTCATTCAGATTATGATTATTCGCATTTTATAGCTGATACCATTCCCCATGATTTTGGTGGATTTATTGCCGATCTTGAACAAGGGCCGGATGGATTGCTTTATTGTGCAATACGGGGTTCCTATGTATCAAATACTGCCCCTAATCGTACCAGTGGTGGCATCATTATTCTGGATGTTGACGATCCATCAAATATTACAGTCATTGATACAACATATTTGAGTTTTCATACCACTCAATCCAATTCAGCACCTTTCATGGTTGTATTGGATATAGAGTTTGATCTTGATAATAATATGTGGGTAGCGAATCCTTATTGCATCAATGGAAATATGCCAATTCATGTTCGGTCACTAATTGGCGATTGGAAACATTATGGCTCCTACGAAACGTCATTGAGAATTAGCCAATCACCCGGGTCGCTTGCGATTGATTCCTGGAACCGAGTATGGTATTCAGCATTCCAAGCGGAAGAAGCCAATCTTGGGTTCTATCCGAATGGAGGAATCTTTATGTTGTCCTATGAAGGGAATCCTGTTAATCCGAGTGGTTTTTCGTGGAAAAAAGTTCAGAATAATGGAACTGTATGGTCTCTGGGAATGGGTACTAATGATCGAATTTATTATTTAACAGCATCAGGGTTAAATTATTTTGACATAACAAATTCAACCAATCCTGTTTTGCGAGAGAATGCATTTTCCTACTTTCCTAATATCTCATTTGGAAATGGAGCTGAAATAAAAATAGATCCGCACGGAAATGTTTGGGCGCATTCGCCATCTCAAGGAATACACATTTTATTGGAGAATACTACCTATTGGCCGGATATTAATGGCCTACGTGCTGACAATAGTCCACTTTTGTCTGATGAAATTACAGATATTGCATTTGACGAAAAACGAAGTTTGGCTTATATAGCTACGAGCAAAGGAGTTAATATTCTCCGCATCCCCTTTGGGGAAAAAAAGAAGGATTATTCTGATATGAAAGTGTTTCCGAGCCCTTTTTATATTCCTTCAGTAAACCCCATGAAAGTGGATGGTTTACCACTTGAATCATCCATGATGGTCATGACTTTGGATGGGAAAGTGGTGCGACATGTACCCAGTCGTGGAATCAGTATTGATGGTAACCAATTATCATGGGATGGAAGGGATAATGCGGGCGATTTAGTTTCAAGTGGTATTTACCTGTTGGCGATTTATGGAATGGATGGGTCACAGAGTGTTGAGAAAGTGACGGTGATTAAGGAATGAAATCGAATATAAATTAGTTAGAAATTCTACAAGCTCAATATCCAAAGTGTCTATAGCAAATGAGCAATTTTTAAACTAAATATCAATATTAAAAGAATCATAAAAGGATTTGATATTTCATCCTTGTATTATCCTTTCTAGGTTGTTTGGTCAATATATTCAGGATGAAGCCCAAAATCTTGCTCAAATTCCTCTGCAATAGATTTGATCATTTTTCGCCGTTCATTGTGGGGCAGGAAAGCACTCTTCATAGCAATGATAGTGATCTCCCGAAAATCATGAAGTTGAAAATCGAATAATTTATGCGCCAGCATGAATTCATCAGTAAGGGTTGTATCGGACATAAGTCGATTATCCGTATTTAATGTTACACGAATACCTTGATCATAATAAAATTTAAATGGATGGTATTTCAATGAGTGTACACTTCGAGTCTGCCAGTTGGATGTGAGACAAATTTCTAATGCGATTCGATGATCGTTTACATATTGCATTAAATCTTTATCATCTTTGAGTTTTGTTCCGTGTCCAATTCTATTTGCTCCACAATAATGAATAGCTTGATGAATAGATGCTGGTCCATAGGCTTCCCCGGCATGAATCGTAGAATTGATATTATTATTTCTAATTTGGTAAAAAGCTTCCCGATGTTCTTTGGCGGGAAAATTTTCTTCCGCACCAGCTAGGTCAAAACCCACAACACCTTTATTTTTATATTGAACGGCAAGGTCTGCCAACCGTAAAGAAACGTTCGGCGATATGGAACGAATTCCACATATGATGATCCCGGATTTAACTCCGAATTTCTTTTCACCTTTGTGTAGTCCCTTTTTAACAGAGTTAATCGCCATGTCTAAGGTCATACCTTTTTGTTGGTGTAAAATGGGAGAGTAGCGTACTTCGATATATCGAACATTCTCTTTTGCCACATCTTCAATTAATTCGAATGCAAATCGAGTAAGAGACTCAGGAGTTTGCATTACAGAAAGAGTGATGTCGAAACGATTTAGATATTCTTCCAGAGACCCTCGTTTTTTACCGATCTTTAAAAAGGATGATAATTCATCTAGTTCAAATGATGGGAGTTTTACACCTTCATTTATTGCCACATCTAAAACGGATTCTGGACGGAGACATCCATCCAAATGGCAGTGGAGCTCCACTTTTGGGAGTCGACGTAAAAGATCATAGGTTATTGTTGGCATAAGACCAGATTACTTCATTATGACTTTTGAGTCACGGACTTATATAACCATCCAATAACACCTAAAAAGGAAGCAATCCCAATAATTGAAAATCCCGAAAATTGAGGCCACCAATCTTTACTCCCCGTTACAAAAATTGGAACAGCCACTAATATTCCAATAAGTGCTTCTCCAGTGATGAGTCCAGAAGCCATGAGTAAACCTTTTCTCTTCATGGTTTCTGTCGCTTCCGATCTATCACTAAAATGGGCGATCATACCACCGATAAAAATGGGAACGGTCAGTTCGATCGGCAGATATATCCCAACGGCCACCGCCAAAATAGGTACCCGAAAATCAGAACCGATTCGTTCCTGCCGAAGGTCTATTAAAATAATGATAACGCCTATAATAGCGCCGAATCCAACCATGGTCCATGGAAGATTCCCTGTAAACACTCCATCTGCAACTGACATCATTAACGTTGCTTGTGGTGCTGGTAAAGTGGGGGAACCTATTGTATATGCAGTATGAAGAATATCCAGAACGAGTCCTAAAACAACCGCTGCACTTAAAACGCCAATAATCTGCATTATTTGTTGTTTCCAGGGTGTGGCACCAACGATGTGTCCTGTTTTTAGATCTTGCAGATTATCTCCACCGATGGCGGCGGCACAACATACCACTGCGCCGATCATGATAGCAGCCGAAGCCCCCACATCAGAGTCTTTGCCCAAAAGAGACAAGAGTAAAAGGGATGAAAAAAGAATTGTGGCAATGGTGACTCCTGAAATTGGATTATTGGATGAACCCACTACTCCAGCCATATAAGCGGCCACAGCAGAAAATAAGAATCCGAATATCATCATAACTACAGCAAGAAGTGCAGCGATGGCAACATCATTCACAATTTCAAAATATAGGAGATAAACAGGAATCAGCAAAACTGCTAAAACCATTCCCACATAATTAATAGGAAAATCTTGTTCATGCGTTGGAATATCTGTAGTCAATTTTGATTTTTTAACCGCTTCAAGGCTGGCCTTGATCCCATTAACCAGTGGTTTAAAAAGAGAGATGAGCGACCAGATTCCACCCACAACCATGGATCCAACACCGAGATAACGAATCTGGGAATTCCATATGTCCCAAGCTGCAGGCATAGGTTCACCTTCAAATCCATAAATAGCTGTATAAATGGGAATTGCAACAGCCCAGGAAATAAGCCCTCCAGCCACAACCAAAATTCCAATGTTTCGCCCAACAATATATCCCACAGAGATCAAGGCTGGGGAGAGATCCGTCCCGATTCCGAAGATGGAGCCACCAACGACAGTTGCACCTTCTATGGCCGCATGCCACATAGCAAACCCTTGCTGACAGAGTTTCATGGCACCACCCACCAATCCTGAAATTGCGATAGTGATGAGTCCGCCCGATTCATCTTTTTCAGTCGATGTGCGAGACTCTTCACCTGCTTTCAAAACTGCTGCAGTAGCAACACCTTCCGGATATTTTAGTTTTGCTTCTACGATCAATGCACGACGCAATGGCACTGTGAATAACACACCAATTACACCACCAATGGCAGAAATTTTTGCAACTTCCAGGTAATCGAAGTCTGTCCAAACACCCATGAGAACCAATGCGGGGATTGTAAATATTACACCCGCAGCCAAGGATTCTCCTGCAGATGCTGCGGTTTGAACAATGTTATTTTCTAAAATGTTCGATTTTCGGAAGAGCCGCAAGACCGCCATGGAAATCACCGCTGCCGGAATGGATGCTGAAACGGTCATTCCTGCAAATAAACCAAGGTATGCGTTGGCACCTGCAAGTATCATGGACAATAAAATTCCTAAAACAATAGCTTTGGGAGTAATCTCTGGTAAAGGTTTGGACATTTTTTCTCCGATAAATTAGTTGTAAAGGTAGGGAAATCATTTTGGATT
>CAWVTW010000039.1:0-12596 GCA_963933175.1 uncultured bacterium | reverse complement strand
CCTTCACAACACGGAAATAATAATAAAGTGAAACCACACTGTTGATACCACCGGCTACTACTAACCAATAAAACTGGTTCCCCCCTTTGATCAAGGAAGCAAAAATATAAAATTTTCCAACAAATCCGGCTGATGGAGGCAATCCAGTGAGGGAAACCATAAAAATAGTCATGACAACACCAATCAAAGGCATCTCCCAGCCCAGACCTTTATAATCATCAAATGTTTCACCACCTGTCTTATTCTTCACCGTGATCACCACAAAGAATGCACCCAGATTCATAAATAAGTACATGACCAAATAGATCATAATCGCAAAGATACTGTCACCAGACATGACCGGCATGGCCAGCAACATATATCCCGCATGAGCTATACTGGAATAAGCCAGCATTCTTTTAATATTGTTCTGCTGAATCGCAACCACATTACCCAAGGTCATAGTGATCACTGCCAACAGGCTCATAATGTTTGCCCAAGGCAATGATGCAACCGATGATGCATCCAATCCGCCCATGGCACCGCCGTCTGCCAATACTTGGTTAAAAAAACGAATCATCATAGCAAAAGCACCGGCTTTTGGTGCAATTGATAAAAAAGCTGTAATCGTTGTAGGGGCACCTTCATAAACATCCGGTGTCCAAAAATGAAAAGGGACAGCAGAAATTTTATATCCAAACCCAGCCAAAACCATGATCATAGCCATGATTAATGCAGTATTTGCACTTGCATCCATAGTCGCTATTGCTTGTTGGATTAGAAAATAATTTGTGCTTCCTGTAAGCCCATATATGTAACTCAACCCAAACAGCATTATTCCCGATGAAAATGCGCCGTAAACCACGTATTTCAATCCCGCTTCATTGGAGCGTGTATTCTGTTTCAGATAACCGGCAAGAACAAAGGACATGATGGACACAATCTCGATGGATAAATAAACCATGATCAGGTCGACAGTAGAAACCATGAGAAATAATCCAAAGACAATAATGCCAAGTAGTGTAAAATATTCACCTTTCCTGTATTCTTTTAATTCTCCCGATTGTAAACTGACAATAGAAACAAATATCGTTGCCAGGATTATAATGAGTTTGAAAAAAGATGCAAATGGATCTAGAACTATGGAATTTGTAAAAAGAGTAGTGACTCTTTGTTCCTGAAAATAAATAGCCACTGCAACCGCTATTAGGCCGGTAACCAATACCCAGCCAACATTTCCTGATTTTGATTGATGGATAGTCAAATCATATATGATTGCAACCAGGATTACCCCTATCAGAATTAGCTCCGGATAATAAAAAGACAGACTTTGTAGATTTGTCATTCTTGCCTCTTACATTTCAGCAAATGTTGCCAGAGAGACCACATGATGGATGATCACATCCATGGTGCTGGCAATGATATCCAAAAAGGGTGCAGGATAAATTCCGAAGAAAAGAGTAATTACTAGCAATGGTACTACTGTAAAAAGTTCCAAACGATTGATTTCCGGTAAATCCTTATATTTCTCGTTGAGTTCTCCAAAAAAGATCCGTTGGAATGCCCACAGGAAATAAGCAGCATTCAACAAAATTCCAATCGTAGATGCAATAACAATACCTCTATAAACCGGAAATGCGCCAATAAAACACATGGCTTCGCTGATAAAACCGGAAAAGCCCGGAAGGCCTAGCCCCGCAAAGAAAGCTAAAGCAGTGATTCCGGTATATATCGGCATTTGAGCTGCCAAACCGCCGAATCCATCAATCTGCCTATGGTGAGCACGATCATAAATGACACCCACTAAAATAAATAACATGGCCGAAATAGTTCCATGATTGAACATTTGAAAAACGGCACCACCAAGACCTGCTTGTGCGGCTTTTAAATTAAGGCCATTGGCTTCACCTGCAGCCACGATAGCCGCCATTCCAATCAAAGAATAGCCCATGTGATTGACACTGGAATAAGCCACCAGTTTTTTCAGATCTGTTTGGGCCAGGGCACAGAGTCCACCCCAAACCACATTAATAAGTCCAAGGATCGCTAATGCCCCGGAAAACCAATACACACCATCGGGCATTAATCCATAATTGATCCGGAGGATTCCATAGATCCCCAATTTCAGAAGGATTCCTGCCAGTAATACAGAAATAGCTGTGGGTGCTTCCACGTGTGCCAAGGGTAGCCAAGTGTGGAAAGGGAAAACCGGTACTTTGATTGCAAATCCGATGAATAATAGAATCCAAATAACCTTAATTGCACTCATACCCCACCACATTACACCATTCAAAGCTTCCGGTGCGACACGAATGAGTTCTAAAATATCAAATGTTTTTCCACAGGTGAAGTATAGTCCTAGTATACCAACCAACATGAGCACAGAACCAAACAATGTATAAAGAAAGAATTTAATGGCTGCATATTCACGTTGAGGGCCACCCCATATCCCAATCAAGAAATACATAGGCAACAACATCACTTCCCAAAAAATATAGAAAAGGAAAAAATCCATTGACAAGAAAACGCCCATGATTCCAGTATCCAATAATAGGAAAAGAGCAAAATAACCTTTCACCGCTTTATTGATATTCCAACTAACAAACACGCCGATGAAACACAGGAGTGCAGTTAATATCGCCATGGGCAGACTTAATCCATCCACACCCAGAATATAGGATATGTTGAAGGACGGAATCCATTCAGCCCGTACCATGAATTGCATATTTCCATTCCCTGCATCATAATTCTGCCATAGAACTAGGGTCAACAAGAATTGCAATCCGGTTGCAACCGCAGCTGTGATCTTAATCACATTTTCTTTATCTCGCGGTATAAATGCAATGGCCACCATCCCAATGATGGGGAACCAAATTATCCAATTGAGAATATTTTCCATTCTCTCCTCACCTTACTCATTTGATTTAAAACGACTGAATAATCATTAAAATGATTACCCCTGCTGTTACATACAGCAAATAATTTTGAAGCTTTCCAGTTTGAAATTTCTTGATAATATTTCCAATATTATCAACGATCCGGCCTAAACCATCCACCAGTATTTGATCAATGATATCGTAATCAAATTTACCAGCGACCCTACTAGCCCAGTTAGTAACGTGTCCAAATCCATTGATGAAATATTTATCATACAATTCCCAATCAATCCAAGCAATCTTGTTCGCCAAGCGAAGGGTAGGTTGATACAAATATTTATCGTAATTCTCATCAAAATAATATTTATTCAAACTCCAATCATACATAAATCCTGCGCGATTTCGCCATGTTTCGGCAGAGAGAACCTTTTTCAAATACATGAGAACGGCTAACCCAATGCCAAGTGCTGCAACTCCAATCGATATACCCATGGCAAGATTATGTGCATGATGGGCTCCTTCTTCGATTGAATGGGCACTGAGATTCCCGGGAACAACTGCAGTCACGGGTTGAACAAGTGACGTGAACCAACTTCCGTGCGTTGAAATTGGATTGAAGTGTGGCAATATATACCAAATAGAAACACTTAAGGTACCCAGCAAGACTAGGGGTCCTGTCATTTCTTTCGGTGATTCATGGATATCATCGATCAATTCCGGCATTTGGGGTTTACCGTGAAAGGTCATGAACATCATGCGGAACATATAGAAAGCTGTAATGGCTGCAGCTCCAAAACCGAATACGGGAAGTAAAAAATGTTGCGGGTGCTGCTGGGCAAAGGATAAGGAACCTGCGAGGATCGCATCTTTTGACAAAAATCCTGAAAACAGCGGTACTCCAGCAATGGCCAAGGTACTTATTAGCATGGACCAATAGGTAATGGGCATTTTATCCCTGAATCCACCCATATTACGCATATCTTGTGGATCACTCTCATGGTCGTGTTTTTTATGGAGCGCATGATGCATAGAATGGATCACTGAACCGGAGCCATAGAATAAGTTCGCCTTAAACATAGCATGGGTCAGTAAATGAAAAAATGCAGCAGTGTAAACACCTGTCCCCACAGCAAGAATCATATAGCCCAATTGACTGACTGTAGAATAGGCTAAAACTTTTTTAATATCATTTTGGGTAATGGCAATAGTCGACGCAAAAAGGGCTGTGAATCCACCCACATAAGCCACAATAAGCAATGCATCCGGTGTTAAAAGTGGAAAGATCCTAATCGTTAAATATACTCCGGCAGCTACCATAGTGGCTGCATGCATCAGTGCGGAAACGGGTGTGGGACCTTCCATGGCATCCGGCAGCCAAATATGAAGCGGAAATTGTGATGATTTACCCATGGCGCCAAAAAATAATCCAACGCCGGCCAAAGTCAGTGTTGTTCCAGAAATCATGCCCGTGGAAACACCTTCAAAAATGTCGTCAAACACAAAAGAACCTATGGCTGTGTAAATCAGCATGATGCCAATAAAAAAGCCAATATCACCAACCCTATTGGTCAGAAATGCTTTTTTAGCAGCGTTCGCCGCAGAATCTTTTTCAAACCAATGACCGATCAAAAGATAAGAACTGACGCCTACCAATTCCCAAGACATGTACATGGAAATTAGATTATTCGACAGGACGATCCCATTCATGGAAAAAGTAAATAGTCCCAGATAAGCAAAATAACGGGAATAGCGAATATCCCCCTCCAAATATTTTAGAGAGAAAATATGGGTACAGGTTGAAATGAGTGATACAACCAGCAACATGATTACAGTGATATTATCAACCAGGAATCCCAATTGGATCGAAAAAGCACCCATGTCCAACCAAGTAAATGATGCTTCTTGCTTGAAGGCCGGATCATCACCCAAAAGCATGGCCACAAACATGGCAATTGATAAGATCAAAGTAATGATAATGGCACCAACAGAAACCCAATCGCCCTGCCTTGGAAGGCGTTTTCCAAAAAAGATCTGGATCACAAATGCAGCCAGTGGCAAGAACAGGATAAACAAGGAATAGTTAATAAAAATATTCTCCATTATTCTTTCAGCGCCGACGCTTCATCCACGTTAATGGTATTCATGTTATTATAGATATTAATAATGATCGCCAGAGCTACGGCTGCTTCTGCTGCCGCCAGGACTATCACAAAGAGCGCAAAAATATGGCCATCTATATTCATGCCACCAAACCTAGAGAAGGCCACAAAATTTATATTGGCTGCATTTAGGATTAATTCAACACCCATGAGAATCGCAATCCCGTTCCGACGGGTCATGACTCCAAAAACCCCAAGAGAAAACAAGATCGCAGCTACGAATAAATAAGTATTGAGTTCTTGCATCAATTCTCCTTCCGCGATAAAAGTGCTGCACCAATCAAAGCGCCTAATAGGAGTAAAGAAATAGCTTCAAAGGGGAGTAAATATTTTGTGAGTAAAAGGGTTCCTACTTGGGCAACAGTTCCTGCTGGTTCAATAGCATCAGCCTGGTACCATGGTGTTTTTGAAATAACCAAACTGATCAGAATTACAAGCCAAATGGCTATGGCTCCCCCAACGCCCTGCTGGACATTGGTTTGGGATAAGCGCACCGATGAAATTCGATTGGTTAGCATGATCCCGAAAATAATCAGGATCAGAATACCACCGATATAAACCAGTAATTGGACCCCGGCGATAAAATCAGCCCAAAGGAAAACATATATGCCTGCTACACCGAATAATGTAAACAGGAGCGCCATAGCAGAATAGATCAATTGATTGCTCAAAACAACTACAACCGCCGACAAAACCGTCAAACTAATCACAAACCAGAAAGAGAATTCAGCCATTAACCCTCGGCTCCTATGTCATCCAAGATCTTCTGCATACCGTCCTTCGTTCCCTTTTTCGCAAAACGATAAATCAAGTCGCTACGATCAAATTCTGAAAATTCATAGTCGATTGGATGCTTGTGCGCATTGGGACCGCCAGTCATATAAATACATTCTTCAGGACAGGGATAAGTACATAAGTTGCAATAACAACATTCAGTCATATCAATATCGAATCGTGTGACAACCAGTGCTTTGCGTGAACTATTTGAGGTAACACCAATATGACCAATATCCTGGATATCATCTCCACGCACCGGTGCTTTTTCCGTTACAATTTTTATACATTGCACCGGGCAAACACGTTCACATTTGAGACACCCAATACAATCATCTATATCAACATGCAGCCGTGAGCGGATCACATTATAGTTACTATGATCAAATCCAATATTTCGTTCCGGGCGAGGCCATTTTTCTTCCGGATATTGCAAGGTCACATTATTGCTACGGATACGAACCATATGCATCCAGGTGATGCCCAGACCTGTCAACATGGTTGTAATTGATTCCCAAATATCTCTAAAGTATTTTTCCATATATTATCCGAAAAAGAGTGTCCATATTCCCACTCCAAAAATGTTAATTAAACTGATCGGTAAAAATACCTTCCAGCAAATATTCATTAATTGATCCACCCGGAGTCGCGGGAAGGTCCAGCGAAACCACATCATGACAAAAATCAAGGACACAATTTTACTCAGCATCCAGAAAACTCCCCACCCATTGGAATCAAAATAACCAGAAATAGGGCTATGCCATCCACCAAAAAATCCTGTTGCTGCAACAGCAGAAACCACTAACATATTGGCATATTCGCTCAAGAAAAAGAACGACCAGCGCATGCCGGAATATTCGGTGTGAAAGCCACCCACCAATTCCGATTCTGCTTCCGGAATATCAAAAGGAGTCCGGTTGGTTTCAGCTAAAACACTGATGAAAAAAATGAAAAATGCAATAAAGGTAAACGGATTTGCAAAGATGATCCAATTCCCAATTCCCCCAGCCTGGTACTCGATAATACCTTGCATGCTCAAAGTTTCAGTGAGCATTATAATAACTATAATGGATAAACCTGCAGGAATCTCGTAACTGACTATTTGCGCCGCAGAACGCATCCCGCCATAGAGTGACCATTTATTGTTGGATGACCAACCAGCTAAAATTATTCCAATCACACCAAGGGAGCCCATGGCGAGAATGTAAAGAATTCCTATATTGAAATCCGCCACGATGATTGTTTCGCCAAAAGGCACAGCAATGATTGTCACGAAAGCACCAATAAAAATCACGAATGGTGCCAGGATAAATAAAAATCTGTCCGCTTTTTCCGGTATGATATCTTCTTTCGTCAGCAACTTCAACGCATCTGCTACGGTTTGGAGGAATCCCCATTTCCCTGCGTGAAGGCCAACACCTTGCCCCATGGGCCCCACACGATCCTGCATAAATGCAGCCACTTTTCTTTCTGCATACACCATAACGATAGCATTAACCGCCACCACTAGGAAGAGTACCAAACAAGGAATCAGAATGGCAATCACCAATAATGTACCGCTTCCTTCCATGGCAGGGATCAATCCACCTAGCCAGGAAAATAGAGTATCAACGGTCACCGGTCAATTTCTCCCAATACAATATCCAAGCTCCCTAAGATAGAGATCACGTCAGACATCATCCACCCACCTGCTAATTCACCCAAAACAGAAAGTGCTGTAAATGCAGGAGATCTCATTTTCACCCGAGTTGGGATAGGAGAACCATCGCTTTCAATATAAAACCCAAGGTCGCCCCGAGGTGTTTCTGTCCTACTATAAATAGAGCCTTTTGGGGGACGGATTTTTTTTGGAAGCGCCTGATGTACATCACCGTCTTTTGGCATTTGCGCTAAAGCCTGACGAAGAATTTTTACACTTTCTTTCACTTCTAACATGCGGACATAATACCGATCCCAACAATCTCCTAAGGTTCCTTGACCGCCATCACCAATGCAAACATCAAATTCAAATTTATCATAAATAGAATAAGTATCATTCTTGCGGAGATCCCATTTTACACCAGATGCTCGCAAATTGGGTCCGGACACCCCATAACTAATGGCAACGTCCGCCGGTAAAACACCTATATCGGCTGTCCGTTCAATAAAGATTTTATTATAAGTGAGCAAATTATTGTATTCTTCAATTTGCGGTTCAAAATAATCCAGAAATTGGAATGCGGTTTCTACAAACCCTTTTGGTAGATCATGACTCACGCCACCCACCCACATATAATTATAAAGGAGGCGTGCACCACAGGTCATTTCGAACATATCGAGTATTCGTTCCCTATCGCGGAGCATAAAAAGGAAGGGTGTAAAAGCACCAATGTCTAGCCCATACACACCCAAAGCCAATAAATGGCTGGCGATACGCTGCAATTCCGCCATGATAACCCGGATATATTCCACCTTTTCCGGGACCTTCAATTCCATCAATTCTTCAACAGCTACAACATAACCAAAGTTATTGGCCATGGCTGCCAGGTAATCACACCGATCGGTATAAGGGATGACCTGATCATAAGTCATATTTTCGCAATGCTTTTCGAAACAGCGGTGGAGATAACCGATTACCGGCGTAATTTCAGAAATAATCTCACCGTCTGTCTTAACTTTTAAACGAAGAACACCGTGAGTACTGGGATGCTGGGGCCCAATATTCAGGACCATTTCTTCCCCGTGTATTACTCCCATCCTACCTTCACTTTCGGTATGGCTATGCCGTGGTACGTTTCCTGCACTTCGTAATCTTTTCTCAAGGGATACCCTTCCCAATCTTCAGGTAATAACATTCTCCGATGATCCCGATGGCCGTCAAAGAATATCCCAAACATATCATAAGTTTCCCGCTCGAACCAGTCGCCGATGCGCCAAATCTGTTCAATGGATGGAATATTGGCCTTATCCCGGGATACGGCAATCCTGATTTCAATTTTATGATCATGAGTCATGGAATGGAGATTGTATCTCGCTTCCAGCATATTTTCGCCCACGTCCATTCCAGTGTGACATTGCAAAGAATCAAAATAAAGAGATGGTTCAGATTTCAACCATTTTGCAATTTCGAACCAATTGTCCGGTTTCAATTGAATATGTGTATCATTTAATTCAGCATCTAACGACCCTTGAAATGTATCCTCGATCATTTTTCCAAATTTCTTGTTGGGATTATCAGAAGGCGGTGTTTCTGCAATTGTTTCAGTCGCTGGTTTTTCTTCGGTTGGCGCTGCCGTTGTGGCTGTTTTGGCAGCACGTTTGGCTTTAGCTAAGGCTGCTTTTGCTTTGGAACGAAGGACACGATCTTCAATAGCATTGATAGGATCCATATCGCCAGCCAGTCCTTTTTCAACCAACTCGGTGATCAATTTCTCTTGATCAGCGCTCATGCCATTTTCCGGGTCAGTGGACGCTCATCCAGAATTTTTTCCTGAAGTTTCAATAATCCTTCAATCAACGCCTCTGGACGAGGTGGGCATCCGGGGACGTAAACATCCACCGGTACAACAATATCCACACCTTTTAATACATGATATCCATGCTGCCAGTAAGGCCCGCCACTAGTAGCACAGGAACCCATGGCAATCACATACTTTGGGTCAGCCATTTGCTCATATAATTTTTTCACTCGGAGTGACATTTTCATAGTCACCGTCCCCGCGACTATCATCACGTCTGCTTGGCGTGGGGATGAACGGGGCATCATACCCAATCTTTCTAGATCGTGGCGACTGGCTGCAGCAGCCATCATTTCAATAGCACAACAGGCCAATCCAAATTGAAAATACCATGGAGATGTTGAACGAGCCCAGCCAATTAATTTATCTAGTTTAGCAACAACAACATTATCTTGAAATCTATTCTCGAGCATCCCCATCAGACATTTTCCTTTATTTGAATTCGATCATAACGACCTGCGGCATATTTTACTTTTCTTTTCGCCCAATCTAAATCGGCTTTAACCCAGACATATGCCAAACCAACAATCAAGATCACGAGAAAAATAGACATTTCAACCATGGCAAGAATTCCAAGGTCTTTAAATACAACAGCCCAAGGAAAAAGGAAAACAACTTCCACATCAAAGATGAGAAAGATGAGGGCGATTACATAAAATCGAATATTGAACTGGAGCCATGCAGAGCCTTCCGACTCTTCACCACATTCGTAGGTTTCCAACTTTTCTTTTGATTTCTTGGATGGAGCAACTAAAGATTGAACAAACAGGGGCACTGCCACCATAATTATTCCTAAAATTGCTGCTACAAGAACAGTTCCAAAATCTCTATACATAAATTTTATTTTATTGAAGTATTAAGATGTGAAATTTACTCCGCATAATTTTGGTGAGTCAAACTAAATGTCAGGAATAAATGCAGTAATATTTCAAATTTAGATTATGCCAGATGGACAAATAAATTTTGTTAAAAATGCGCATGGTTTGTGTAAAAAGTAACTATGTAAAATGGCAATAGTTATGGAATCAATCACAAACTATAGGTAAATAATTTAATATTTTTGTTTTACGGTTGGTTCATTTCCTGAAATTTATCTAATTTTTTATATGTCACTTTTTAATTCCATAATCACTTCCACCCTTCCAATTCTACCTAAATGGTTTGCCAAGCCCTTTGCTCGGCCTTATGTTGCAGGGCAAACAGAAGATGATGCCGTTGCTCACATCCGCACTCTGAATGAAAAAGGATTCTCTGCAACGGTGGATATTCTTGGTGAGCATGTTTTAACAAAGGAAGAAGCACGAAATATTACAGCACAATATTGTCATCTATATGATCGCATTGTAAATGAATCACTGGACTGCAATATCTCCATGAAGCCCACTCATGTAGGATTAAATATTTCTCTCGCAGAAGCCATGTCAAATATTACAACCATTTTGAAAAAAGCACAGGAGCATGAAAATTTTCTGCGCATTGATATGGAGAATTCTCCTTTCACAGATCAAACCATTGAGATATACCATCACTGTAAGACGATCTATAATAACGTGGGGGTGGTGATTCAATCTTATTTACATCGCAGCATTGATGACATACTTTTTTTAGCTAATGATCAATTCAATTCCCGAATCTGTAAGGGTATTTATAAGGAATCCGAATACATTGCCTACCAGAATCGAGAAGAAATTCAGGATAATTTTTTAACATT
Source organism: uncultured bacterium (assembly GCA_963933175.1). Lineage (GTDB taxonomy): Bacteria > Fidelibacterota > Marinisomatia > Marinisomatales > UBA1611. The sequence continues at coordinate 1,600 of CAWVTW010000039.1, read as the reverse complement.
GGCCAAAACTATGGCAACACGAAATGCCTATTCTGGATTTGCAACCCATGACCAAGAGCTCATAGATCGATTATTGGATTGGATTATAATGGACAAAATACCCAAAGACCTTTTTGAATTTCAGGTCCTTTATGGCGTGCCCATGGATGGACGATTGGAAGCGCTTCTTGGAGCTGGGTATAAAGTTCGTGTTTATGTCCCCTATGGCCCTGACTGGTTTGATTATTCGGTTCGCCGTTTAACAGAAAATCCAAAAATAATTTCTTATGTGCTTAAAAACTTTTTTCGAAAAAGATGAATACCCAATCAACTATCAATCAAATCTTTGAATTAAAAACGATCGCAGTGGTTGGTTTTAGTCCAAAACCTGAACGTCCTAGCCATTACGTTTCTATATATTTAAAAGAAATGGGCTACAATGTGATCCCAGTAAATCCTGGGCACAAAGAAATTATCGGAATGGCCAGTTATCCAGATTTGATATCCATTCCTGAAAAAGTGGACGTTGTGGATATATTCCGCCGGTCTGAATTTGTGCCACCTATTGTGGATGCTGCCATTTCCATAGGTGCAAAAGCCATTTGGATGCAAGACCATGTGATCCATGAAGAAGCAGCCCAAAAAGCTGAAGATGCAGGATTGCTAGTTGTTATGGATGATTGTATGCTTAGACAGCATCGACTAATATTTTAAAAGGCATTTATAATTATTAAGTCAAATATTAAAAACAAATTTGAGACCCAAGGTTTTGCAATCATCCGCAATGTCATTAATCCAGATTTGGCGAATGAAGTAGAAAGCCATGTTCATTGGCTGAGTGAAAAATACCCTGATATTCGACCGGAAGCATTTCACCATGATCTACTTATTCATGATCCATTCATACATCATCTATTAAAACAAAGGGAAATCTTGGATCTTGTTGAACAGTTCATAGGTCCGGATATTGCACTCTTTGGAGCACACTACATTGCAAAGAAACCCTTTAACGGAAAGCCAGTGGGCTGGCACCAAGATGGGTCCTACTGGCCGTTGGAACCCATGGATGTGGTATCAGTTTGGCTAGCTGGGACAAGGTCTAAAAAAGAAAATGCCTGTATGAGGGTAATCCCTGGAACACAAAACAAAAGATTATTGGATCCGTCAGAAATGATGGGAGTAGACACAGAAAAATATGTCCTTGATTTAGCAATTCATCCCGATGAGATTGATGAATCTAAAGCAGTGGACATTGAACTTAACGCTGGAGATATATCAATCCACAACCCCTTTATAATCCACGGCTCTAATGCTAATGTATCCAACCAATGGCGGGTCGGATTAACCTTACGGTATATTCCTACATCTACATATGTGAATCGAGAAAGATGGGAATGTATTTTATTGCGTGGCAACTCTAAAGAAAAAATAAATAATAATTATGCGAATCGTCCAAAATTTATTGAAGGTAAACACATGCCATTTAATGGCTTTGAATTATTTAAATAATAAACAATAAAAATAATTTTGTTTTAAATATTAATGTTCTCCCCTTGTTCCCCAACTCATTTTTGCCCGGAGGGTTTGGAAGTAATCACGATCTTCAAAATCAACCAAGTTA
>CAWVTW010000038.1:0-12670 GCA_963933175.1 uncultured bacterium | reverse complement strand
TGTCAATCGGATTTGAAGCAAAAATATTTAGTAAATCTGATTCGGAATTTCCTTTGAAAATAGTTGTGTATTTCATTCTAAAATTTATTTTTACACTTTACTACATGATAGATAAAATAAAAACATATTTTCTTTTAGTATTATCCTTTTCATTCAATTATCCTATCATTTTTATAATTCAAAAAATTCCTCAATATTTTTGAACCCATAGGTGTTAAGAATGATTCTGGATGAAATTGGACACCAAAGATTGGGAGAAAATCATGCTGAATCGCCATAATTTCCCCATCATTTGTCCAAGCTGTATTAACAAAATTTCTAGGAATAGAATCCAAAGATAGAGAATGATACCGCGCCGCTTGAAACGGGGAAGGTATTCCTTCAAATAATCCGGATTGTTGATGATGAATCAAAGATGTTTTTCCGTGGAAAATTTGCTTGGATTGTTGAATGTTCGCACCAAAGACTGATCCTATACACTGGTGACCCAAGCACACGCCCAGAATAGGTTTTTGATTCATAAATTGTTGTATGATTTGATTTGAATATCCTGAATCAGCAGGTGTTCCCGGACCGGGGGAAATGATAATACTGTCAGCGTTGATATTTGTTAAAGCAGATGAATCATCATTCTGTTTTACCGTAACATTTGCGCCCAATATTTCAAGAGCTTGAACCAAGTTCCAAGTGAAGGAATCATAATTATCTATGAGGAGGATCATCGAGAATCTTGTATTTTTCCATCAGGTTTCAATTGTTTATTTCGTTTCCATTCCGAATGCCCCCATCTAAATAATAGTAATCCTGAGCCCAAATAATCAAAATAATCATCAAGGTTGGAAAATGCATCATTGTGATGAAAAGAATTACAAAGGTAAAGAGTCCCATGATTGGCTCAGTCATTTTTATTGTTTAGTATAAAATTAAAGGTGCTATGATTTTACGCATATGTTGCCATGAAATCCGAATTGAATTCATTCATAATTGGGCATAGGTTTTCAATGAAAGAGTTCTGGGAATGTCGTAAAATTGCAGACTTTATTTTGATAATTTTTATTAATTTTTTCAAGATTATTTATGTCCAAGCCCACTTTAGATAAAGCTTATAATCCTGCAGCCGTAGAAGATAAATGGTATGACCATTGGAGCACACGGGGTTATTTCCATGCAGATGCCCATTCTGAAAAAGAGCCTTATACGATTGTAATACCGCCACCCAATGTAACAGGTATGCTCACGGTTGGACATGTACTGAACAATACGATCCAAGATATTCTCATCCGTAAAGCTAGAATGGAAGGGAAAGAAGCTTGCTGGATACCTGGCACAGATCATGCATCCATTGCCACAGAAGCCAAAGTGGTGTCAATGTTGCAGGAAAAGGGAATCAAAAAGGAAGACTTATCGAGAGAAGAATTCTTGGAATATGCATGGGAGTGGAAAGAAAAATATGGTGGCATTATTATTCGTCAATTAAAAAAATTGGGGTGCTCCTGTGATTGGGAACGAGAGCGTTTTACCATGGACGAAGGGTACACCAAAGCAGTTCTTACGGCATTCGTGAAGCTTTATGAAAAAGGTCTTATCTATAAGGGCTATCGCTTAGTGAATTGGTGTCCTGTATCTAAATCTGCCATTAGTGATGAAGAAGTAATTCATAAGGAAAAAAATGGATACCTTTGGCATTTTCGTTATCCCATTACAGGTTCTCAGGAATATTTAGTTGTGGCCACGACACGACCGGAAACAATGTTAGGCGACACAGCTGTAGCCATTCATCCTGAAGATGTTCGATATCAACATTTAATTGGTAAAACGGTTACTCTACCTTTGGTAGAGAGAGAGATCCCCATTATTACTGATGAGTACGTGGATCCAGAATTTGGGACCGGATGTGTAAAAGTGACACCGGCTCACGATCCCAATGATTTTGCCATGGGCGAACGTCACGATTTAGAATTCATTAATATTATGAATGACGATGCTTCCCTGAATTCCAATGTACCGGATAAATATGTTGGGTTATCACGAGAAGATGCACGCAAAGTAGTTTTGGCGGATTTAGAATCAGGAGGGCTTTTAGACAAAATAGAGGATTATGTGAATAAAGTGGGTTATTCCGAACGGGGACATGTTCCCATTGAATCTTATATGTCGGAGCAATGGTTCATGAAAATGAATAACTTGGCAAAACCTGCTATGGATAAGGTGAATAATGGAGACATAAAGTTTCATCCCGAACATTGGACAAAGACTTATAACCACTGGATGGAGAATATCAAGGATTGGTGTATCAGTCGGCAATTATGGTGGGGGCATCAAATTCCGGTTTGGGTTCACAAAGAAGATTCAAAAAATATTCATGTGTCAGTTGATGGCCCGGAAGACCCAGAAAATTGGGATCGTGATCCGGATGTTTTAGATACTTGGGCGAGTTCGTGGCTTTGGCCCATGGCTGTACACACTTGGCCGGAACACGGACATGATTTGAAGAAATTTTATCCAACAAATGCGTTGGTAACAGGCCCAGATATTATCTTTTTCTGGGTGGCCCGCATGATCATGACCGGATATGAATTTATGGATGAGCTTCCATTCAAGGATGTTTATTTCACATCAATCCTTCGAGATGAGACGGGCCAGAAATTGAGTAAGTCGCTAGGGAATTCTCCCGATCCGTTTGATTTATTTGATGAATTCGGTACTGATGCAGTTCGGTTCGGTATCATGCTTATGGCACCTCAAGGGTTGGATGTTTTATTTTCTAAAGACCGATTAGAGATTGGACGAAATTTCATGAATAAATTGTGGAATGCCTGTCGGTTTGTGCAGATGAATATTCCGGAAAATTGGGATGAAGAAGTCAACTTAGATGGACAAGACTTAAACCTTCCGGAGAAATGGATTTTGAGTAGACTTTCAAAAACTATCGATGATTATAATCGTCAATTAGATCGTTTTTATTTTAATGAGGCTGCAAAAGTATTATATGATTTTACATGGAATGATTTTTGTGACTGGTATGTGGAAATTGCTAAAACACAATTTTATGGAGATGATGAATCCAAAGCAGATATTGCCAGAACCGTTTCGCTGAAATGTATCCGGGTCGTATTAGCTATGCTTCATCCATATTCCCCATTCATCACGGAAGAATTATGGAGTCAATTCAAAAAACCAGAAGCTTCAGATTTAATTATCACACCTTGGCCAAAGAAAGAAACAAATCAAAATAATGATGTAGAAAAAGAAATGGCATTGTTTCAGGAAGTGGTAACAGCGATTCGAAGTATTCGCAGCCGTATGAATGTACCACCATCGAAATACTCTGACTTAGTGGTTCGATGTGATGATGGTCAAGCGTCCTTTCTTGAAAATCATAGCGATTTATTGAAATCTTTGGCACGAATTGGTGAAATGACATTAGGTGCATCTATAGAAAAACCGGGTCAATCCGCCACTGCAGTTGTGGGTGGGATGGAAATCTACATTTTACTAGGAGGATTAGTAGATTTAGATCAAGAAAAAGAACGAATGGGAAAACGGATTAATGAAATTAACCGGTTGATTACTGGAATCAATGGTAAATTATCCAATGATAATTTTGTTAAACGTGCTCCTGAACAGGTTGTGGAAAAAGAAAGATCCAACCTGAAAAAGTTAACCGAAGAATTTGATAAAGTGACAGCAAATTTGGAGATGTTACAATGAAATATACTATTATTTTCCTTTTAACCAGTTTGTTGGTAGGCCAATCGGAAGATGCTACCCTTACCATTTATAAAGATGGAACCGCCCTTATAAAACAGCCCGTTGGTTGGGAAATACCATCCGGTAACAGTTATGTGACTTGGAGTAGTTTACCTAACGGCATTCATAGGGATACACCTTTTTTAAACTTGGAAGGCGCCACTATTATATCTCAAAGATTCAACGATAATATTTTTACTGGCACAGATTATTTCAAGAAACTCAGGGGCGAAAAAATCAAGGTTAAACCCAAAGATGGAAAAGCGGTAGAAGGTATTCTCCTGGAAATTAGTAGTGGATCAGTTACTATATCTAATTCAAGTGGAATTATTTCATTTAATCGTAATGAATTACAATATCTGGGAAGTGAGAATAAAGATTTAGACACTCCCACATTTAATCCATTTCTTTCTTGGGATCTTAATTCTAATTCAGACAAAATTATCAAAGGTGAACTAGTTTATAAATCCAACAATTTTTCTTGGGCGACGGTATATCGTTTAAAAATGCTAAATGAAGAAAAGGGAGAATTAATTGCGGAGGCTGTGATATCAAATAATTCAAATATAGATTTTGAAGGTGGCAAACTTCAGCTTGTAGATGGAAATTTACATAAAGCCGGTGGAAAACCACCAAGGACGGAAAGAATGAATCGTGTTGCCATGGCTGTAGATTTAAATACTATGCCAATGATGGGAAAAGATGAATTGGGTGATTATTATATTTATAACTTGAATGATACCCATGATTTGGAAGCCAAGGAGAGCATCACAATTCGAATGTATGGCCCTTTGGATATTGGTTATTCCAAAACTTATGTTTTCGAAAACTCTGAACGACGCCAAAAAGAAGAACCTTTGGAAGTTCGGGTCAAGATAGAAAATACTGAGACCAATGGATTGGGCATTTCACTTCCCGGTGGAAAGGTTGAAATGTATTCCTTTACCCAATCTGGCGGATTGGAATACATCGGCGCAGATAATATGGGACAGGTTCCTAAGGGGCGATCTACCACCCTCACATCGGGTCGGGCTTTTGATGTGATTGGAAAGCGCCGTGTTTTGAATTACGACCGCCAACGAAAAAGCGAAGAAGCAGTCATAGAAGTTCAGGTAACCAATGCACGAACCGAATCTATCAATATTCAACTAGTCGAACATATTAACGGCGATTGGATCGTTAAGCATGAATCTATCAATTATCAAAAGAAAGATGCTTCCACGATTCAATTCCCATTTTCTCTTGGTTCTGGCGAGACCAAGACAGTGACCTATACCTACCGAAAGGAATGGAAATAACGAAAGTGTTGTGTCAAGCTTGAAACGACACTAGAAGGAAATTTAATTGGATCCTGCCACACCCATCTCAACTTTAAAAGGGGTTGGCTCCCGTCGTGAACAAGTCTTAAATAATCATGGTATTTTCACAATTCATGATCTTTTATATTATTTTCCAAGAAGACATTTAGATCGCACAACTATTTCGCCTATTCGAAACTTCACAAAGGGCGATGTGGTTACTCTTATTGGAACCGTGGAAACATTTGGCGAAAAGTCCACCCGCCGTGGTAAAATCTTCCAGGTGATAGTCAGTGATGGGACCGGACTTTTAACTCTGACCTGGTTCAACGGTGTTCGTTATATCAAAAACCTTTTTAAAATTGGAGATAAGTTAGCCATTCATGGCAAAGTAGATTATTACGGCGGATTTACCATTACTCATCCGGAATTTGACAAACTAGAAAAGGATGATGATCCTATCAGTACGGGGAAAGTCATCCCGCTATATTCACTAACACAGGAATTGAAATCTGGTGGGATAGATCAACGTATTTTGCGACAAATAGTGAAAGAAGTTTTAGACTTAAACTCTAAAATACCTGAAATATTTCAACAATATATTTTAGATGCACATGATCTGATCTCTTTGAAGGATGCATTAAACAAGATTCATTTTTCTAATGGCATTGGCGAATTGAATCAGGCCATATATCGTCTCAAATTTGATGAACATTTTTTTCTGCAATTGCTTATGGCACTTCGGAAAAGAAGTCTTCAACATTCCGGGTCACTACCACTTCCAGATGTAGGACCCTATTTTAAACTAATCTCAGAAAATCTTGATTTTGAATTAACTGATGCCCAGAAAAAAGTGATCAACGAGATTCATTCGGACCTAAAAACCCCCATTCCAATGAATCGACTTTTACAAGGTGATGTGGGTTCTGGAAAAACAATAGTATCCATTTTGATCTCTGCCTTGGCAGTAGGAAACAGTGCCCAGGTTGCCATGATGGTACCGACAGAAATATTAGCCACACAGCATTTTCACTCATTCAAATCCGAATTAGAGAAAGTCAATATTCCCTGTGCACTTCTGGTGGGAAATATGAAAAAGTTAGAACGATCACTCATTTTGGCTGGCTTGGAAAATGGAAAAATCCCTATGGTAATTGGAACCCATGCATTAATTCAGGAAGATGTCAGTTTCAAAAATCTGGGGTTGGTGATCATAGATGAGCAACATCGATTTGGCGTAAACCAAAGAGCAAAACTTGTAGAAAAAGGAAACAATCCACACTTCCTGGCCATGACGGCTACTCCAATTCCGCGAACCTTATCCATCACCTATCATGGCGATATGGATTTATCCATCATCGATGAAATGCCAGCAAATCGGATTCCGGTGGTGACCAAAGTGGTAGAGCCTTCACGGTTGGGGAAAGTTTATCAATTCATCAGGGATGAAGTGGCAGCAGGCCGGCAATGCATGGTTATCTATCCTTTGGTGGAAGAATCCGAGAAATCGGATTTGGCGGCAGCGGTGGAGGCTTACAAAGAGTTAGATGAAAAATTATTTCCGGATCTAAATGTTGGCTTGGTTCATGGTAGAATGAAAGCTGGTGAGAAAGGTAATATTATGGAAAAGTTTTCCAAAAATGATATCAGTATTCTTGTATCCACCACTGTAGTTGAAGTGGGCGTAGATATACCCAATGCAACAGTAATGGTTGTTGAACACGCAGATCGATTCGGACTGACCCAACTTCATCAATTGCGGGGACGTGTGGGCCGTGGAGCAGAAAAGAGTTATTGTGTCTTAGTAAAACGGAATGTGACAGACACATCTCGGACCCGACTATCCATTATGGAAGAAACCCATGATGGTTTTGTGATTGCAGATGAAGATTTGAAACTCAGAGGGCCAGGAGAGTTTTTCGGGATCAAACAATCAGGATTTTTCAAATTTAAAATTGCCAATATGGTTACAGACGGGCCCATCATCCACGTGGCAAGAAAATTAGCGTTTGAAATAGTAGAGAGAGATCCAAATCTAAAGAAAGAATCAAACAAAATGATTCGTGAAATGTTTATTCTAGACTATTCTGATCGCTTAGAGAATATCAGTTTATCGTAAAATGCTGTGATTATCCTAATTGTGGTTTTTCTTTTTCATGTAACAGAGATGTTGAATGAATTTTGTACGTTTAAATTCATTTTACTTTTCATCGTTTGGTCTCGCAGTTGGTGGAATTAAATTCCCCGGCTTTATATTGAATTAAATTAACATTTTAGGAGAGACTATGTCTCAAGAAAACCCAAGTAAAGACGAAAAATCTTTTATGTATCTTGTGGGCACGTTCCAGTCCAGCGCGTGGATTGCAATGGGGAAAATGAAAAATCCCATGACGGATAAGGTCGAGAAAAACTTGGATCAAGCATCTTTTTATATCGAACTTTTAAATATGATACAGGTAAAAACCAAAGGGAACTTATCTGAATATGAGGAACAAATGCTGATTAATACAATTAGTGAACTCAAAATGAATATTATTAAAGAAAAGAAAAAACCAGAAGAACCAATCGAAGAGAAAAAAAGATGATTCTGAAGAAAATAAGTCTAAACAAAAAATTCCTGTTTCCAAAAATAAATCCGAAGAAGAGCAACTTGTGATCCATACTAATTATAATCGTCTGAACCAAATACTGGCAGGCGTCATATTCCTAATATCTTTTATTGTTTATTTTGACACCATGGCACCTACGGTTTCCTATTGGGATTGCGGGGAGTTCATTGCTGTATCTCATATACTCGGTGTACCCCACCCTCCAGGAAGCCCGTTTTTTCTATTGCTTGGACGGGTTGCTTCCATGGTTCCAATCAGTGATGATATAGCCTTTCGTGTCAATATTTTATCTCCAATATCTAGTGCCCTGGCAGTGATGTTCTTGTACTTAATCATTGTTCAGGTTGTGCTCCATTGGCGCGGAAAATTGGAATCAGTTCATGATGCACTAGTGGCATTTGGCGGGGCAATAGTGGGTTCATTGGTTTTTGCATTTTCAGACAGTCATTGGTTTAATGCGGTAGAAGCGGAGGTGTACGCTTTTAGTACATTTTTCACGGCCATTGTAGTTTGGCTTATCTTACATTGGAGTGAAAAAGCAGATGAGAGAGGGCACGAGAGGTACATTTTAATTATCGCCTACATGATTGGTCTTGCTACAGGTCTGCACTTGTTAAATCTATTAACGCTTCCATTTGTTGCTCTTATTATTTATTTCAGAAAATACAAATTTGAATGGAAATCATTTGGAATAACAGTTGGTACCACTGGTGTCATCTTTTTCATTATTCATAATGTGATCATTAAAGGCCTTCCTAAGATTGCTGCATCCATCGGCATTGGCGCAACCGCGGGACTCATCATAGCTATTTTTGGCGGGATGGTATGGGCTATTGCAAACCAAAAGAAACTAGCTTCCATTGCTCTTACTTCCATGGTTTTGGTATTGATCGGATATTCCACTTATGCACTCATCTTCATTCGCTCGAACCAAAATCCTAATATCGATGAGAATGATCCGGAAACGGTTGAAGCATTTATTTCCTACCTCGAACGTGAGCAGTATGGGGATGTGGGGATATTTCCTCGACGATTTAAAGGGATTCCACCGATCCATGAAGCTGTAGGGTATCCTGATCCCGAGACCAGAAAATTTTCCAGTGCACAGGAAAGCAAGTATAAAAAATACCAGAAAGGAAAACAATGGGATTACTTCTGGGATTATCAGATTCGTAAAATGTATAACCGGTATTTTCTCTGGCAATTTGCGGGGCGCGGTCCTTCTACGGATCCTTATGTAACAGCCATGGGTGCAAACTCTAGGGAAGATGGAATCAATTGGACTCAATTTGGTCTTCCACTGGCATTTATCCTGGGAATTTTCGGAATGTTCTACCATGCCTACCGAGATGAACGAATGGCTTTTACTGTCATGTCTCTCTTTATAATGACCGGTTATGCGCTCATTTTATATTTGAATCAGGATAATCCGCAGCCTCGGGAACGGGATTATTCCTACGTAGGCAGTTTCTTTGCTTTTGCAATATGGGTTGGAATTGGTACATCTGCCATCAGCGAAAAGATTATTGAATATATTCAAGATAAAGAATTGAGTAAACGATTGGTAGTGTTCGCCTTGGCATTGCAAATTGTTTTCGTGCCAACAGTTATGGCAAATGTTAATTATCATTCTCATGATCGTTCAGGGAATTATGTTGCCTGGGATTATAGTTATAACATTTTACAATCATGCGAACCCAATGCCGTGATTTTTACCAATGGTGATAATGATACATTTCCTCTTTGGTATTTGCAGGAAGTTGAAAAAGTGCGGACCGATGTGGCTGTAGTTAATTTGAGTTTGTTGAATACACCCTGGTACATAAAACAACAACGGGATGCGAGACCTGACAAAGAAACACGTATTATTAATTTAACCGATCGCCAGGTAGATCAACTTACTTCGAGTTTAACGCGTTGGGAAAAACAGAAAGTAAAAATTCCGGTTTATAATGACCCTGAAAATGAAGATGGATTTATTGAATGGGAAATGAAACCGACGTATGGTGGTCAGGCACTTCGGGTACAGGATATGATGATTATGCGTATCATTAGTGATGCCGGTTGGCGTATCCCCATTTATTTTGCCGTAACTGTGTCAAAACAAAACCGAATCAACCTAGATCAATACCTGGCTATGCAAGGACTCACGTTTAAGTTAGAAAGTCATAAAACTGATCCGGTAGACGCAGAAATGTTGCATGATAATTTGATGACGGATGTGGGACCGAAAAATTGGTCCACAGGATTTGACCATGCAGATTTTAACAATCCTACAGATGTGAATTACTTGAATTGGACTCGGGATTATCAGCCGGGCTATATGTTTCGAAATCTTGGGAACGATAAAGTCTTTTTCAATAACCAAACGAAGCGCCTGCTTCAGAATTACAGAAGTGCTTACATGCAACTGGCTGTGACTTACTATATGGATTACCAGCGTGAGATTCGGAAAAGAGAAAACAAGGATGAAGAAAAACTGGCTGGTCTTCGTACAAGTATTATTTCCACGTTAAATAAAATGAACCAAAATATTCCTAGTGAAACGATTCCGATCCAATCTGAAGAACTCCATCATCAAGTCGCCATGATGTATGGTGATTTAGGTGAGAAAGTGCAGATGAAGAAGATTTTGGAAAATCTGATTAAAAGTAAAACCGGCAAACCTAGCAAACGTGTAGAATATGCAAATAGCTATTATAAAGAATTGGAAGATCCTGAAACGGCACTGGGTATTCTAGAGGATATGAGATCACAATTTGTCCAAATGGAAGGGATGATCAAGGTGCGTGGTTTTGGTAAAAAATCTATAACAAAAGCATCCTGGAATCGTTGGCAGAAGGCCTATCCTGAAGTGGTGTCATCATTGGTATATATCTATCGTAAAAATGACCAGTTAATGGATGCAGAATTGGTCCTCTCTGATTGGGTGGATCGAAACCCCAGTGACAAAAACGCTCAAAATATTCTGGAAGAAATTCGCTCCGGCGGATAATCTCTTTGGGTCTTTATGACCGATTCCCAGCCTATTGTTTCAATCATAATTCCCCATTGGAATGGCATTGAAATTCTCTCAGAATGCATTGAATCACTGAAAAAATCTACTTTCCCGTCCTTTGAAATTATTGTCTCTGATAATGCTTCAAGTGATGGAAGCCAGGCGTGGATTAAAGAGAATCATCCCGATATTATACTGCTGGAAAATGATAAAAATTATGGCTATGCCGGCGGTTGCAATTATGGGTCAAATATAGCAAAAGGAGAATTCCTTTTATTTTTGAATAATGATACGATCCAAAATCCTAATTGGCTTCAACCTTTAGTGGATCGAATGAAGAGTGATGAGTCCATTGCTGCACTACAACCTAAGATCCTGAATTATTATAGTCGTAATATATTTGATTATGCCGGCGGTTCCGGAGGACACCTAGATTTGTTCTGTTTCCCCTTTGCCAGAGGGAGGATATTTCTTGAGCAGGAGAAAGACACTGGACAATATGATGATGCGCAAAAATGTTTTTGGGCATCGGGAACAGCCATGTTAGTCAGGAAAAAGACTTTCTTCGTTGCGGGAAAATTTGATGAAACATTTTTTGCACACATGGAAGAGATAGATCTTTGTTGGCGTTTTCAAGCCATGGGTTTCCAAGTTTGGTCAGAGCCGAAATCAGTAATCTACCATAAAAATGCTGTGTCGCTGCCCATGCATACCCATCGGAAATATTATTTAAATCACCGAAATTCCTTACTCATGCTTTTTGGGAATTATTCAATTTCGGTAGCATTTTATGTGGGATTTATTCGAATGATGCTGGAGTTTGTTGCCTTGGGTTATGCTTTTGTAAAAATGGACTGGAACCATGTTACGGGTATTTTGAGATCTTTGGGTTGGATTTTGATTCATCCAATTACAATCTTGAAAAAACGATCAAGATTCAATCAAATAAGAAAATTGAGAGATAGTGAAATTATGGAGGGAATGACTAAAACTGCTGTTGTTCTGGCACATTATCTAGGTGGGAAAAAAACTTATTTAGAAATGGTATCTAAAGCATCCTGATACAAATCTCGTCGATCTGGATCTAATTCTTTCATATCTTTTAACAATTCTTTTCGACCTAGCATGGTCAGTATTTTTGCGATTTGTTCAGAATGAGTTTTAAGAAAAAATTGTGTGTGATTATCCCTACCCAAATCCCGGAACGATTGTTCAATCCCATCCAGCATGGAGTTAATCTCATCTAGAGTTCCTTCAATGTCTCCATCCTTAAATAGATCCATGGCAATGTACCACGCCAGTCGTGCTTTTCTTAAACCGATATTCCGATGCAAGTTATCCACGAGATTTATTCGAGAACTCCACCCTTTTTTATAATCAGAGCCCGAGCCGCGGATGGCAATATCCCGTGCGGTTTCATAGGTAGCGTTGCCTCCATTGAATTCGTAGGTATCAATTTCCCCGGCTAAAATCAGGTTTGTAAAAAAAGCGAGAAATCCGGAAAGGGGTTCGAATAAGACCGGATCATAATAGAGACTGGTCCCTGAATTATAAATAAACTGCACACTTTTATCAAAATATCTGAGATCACGCCCATTGGAAAAAAGAGCCTGACAGTTGAATATTTTTTCATTTCCTTTAGCAGTGATACCCTCAAACACGATTTGGATGTGAAGAGGGATAGTTAAATCGCTATAGGATTCATCCCAGGTTGTGGTTGTAATAAACCGGATAATATCATTATTCAGATTCAGAATTTCCTGTTTTTCATCGCTCCGGAGCAATCGATCATCGAAATTCACTTTCACAGAACCGAATTGGGCAAAAGTTAGAGAAATAAGGAATATGAATGTAAAAAGGAATGTTCTTCTTTTTCCCATACCTGAAAATTGAAGAGAGTGAGGATTGATTTCAAGATGTTTGTTCAATCTGTTATTGCGAAAAAAGTTTTGAAAGTTGCCAGCAGAAGTTTAATAATAATTCGGCAATCAAGTTGGTAATCTAACCTTATCTAT
>CAWVTW010000037.1:0-13183 GCA_963933175.1 uncultured bacterium | reverse complement strand
TGGCTTGCAACAGATGGCTTATTTTAATGTTTTCTTTCAACGTAACGGTTGGTTTCTCCCCGTAATCGTGACCAGGATAGATTCGTGTATTTCCATCCATCGTCAGAATCTTATTATACACAGAATCATAGAGAGCGGCAATATCACTTTTCGCTGAGATGACCCGTCCTGTCCGGCCAACAAACAATGTGTCTCCGGTAAATAAAATCGAATCCAAGTGGTAACAGATTGAATCATAATAATGGCCCGGTGTATGAAGCGCAATGAAGGACATTTCACCAACCTTGAAAGTCTGGTTATGTTTTAAAGGCTGAAAATTAATACTTTCCGGATATATTTTTGTTTCCGGATGACCCAAAACGATCATTTTTGGATAAGCTTCCACAATCTGATCCAAATAAGCGATATGGTCACCATGGGTGTGAGTCAGGAGCATGGCCCAGGGTTGATTATGAATCAATGGAGAAATTCGATTGAATTTTATTGCAGCATCCACGATCAATTGAGCGCCGGTTCTGCTACACGTAACCACGTAAGTAAAATTTTTATCAAATCCACCCAAAAGGGAACGAATTGAAAAATCGGTCGTTGGAATCATGAATTATTGCATAATGATATGTTAAAATTCTGTAGTTTTTAGGTATCGAACATAACACTATTGAGTCATAAATCTATTGATCAGTTTTAAAGGGGACTTCAAACATGCAAAAAAGACAATTGGCATGGTATCTCATTTTTGGTGGATTGACGATTATTTTATTGTCATTTGTCACCACAATATTATCATTCATCGGAAATCACCCTCTTTTGGGATTAGCTTTAATCGCCATTGGGGCAGGTGCATTTTTATTGGTTTTTGAATCGCAAGATTCACTATAAGCCAATTCTCATTTTCTTATTTAACTATTTAATCATCAAAGGATACAACACTATGAAACATGGAATATTTCCATTAATCATCCTTATCTCAATCGGATGCGGAACGGATACTAAACGTCCAAATGTCACGACATTATCAACTTTTAAAGATTCAACCAGTTACGCTTTGGGTGCAGATCTTGGTACTAACCTGAAACAACAAAAAGTTGAAATTGACTTTGACTTTTTTATGGCGGGACTATTAGATGGAATAGAAACGGATGAGGTTCTTTTGGATAAAAATCAACGCAGGGAGATGATGGTTGCGCTCCAGAAATTTGTTCGTGAAAAAGCTAATGAAGCAGGACAAACAAATTTGAAAACCGCAGATGAATTTTTAGATAAAAATATAACTGAAAATTCAGATGTAAAAGAAACACCTACAGGGTTACAATATAAAGTTCTCTTGGAAGGTGATGGCGAATCACCTGGAAAAACAGATAAGGTAAAAGTTCATTATGCCGGTCGCCTTATTGATGGGTCAGAATTTGACAGTTCAATTAAACGAGGTGAGCCTTCTTCTTTTGGACTGAATCAGGTCATTAAAGGGTGGACAGAAGGACTGCAACTCATGAAAGTTGGCTCCAAGTTTGAATTTTACATTCACCCCAATTTGGGGTATGGAGCTCGTGGAAAACCCCCACTTATTCCGTCAAACAGTCTTCTGATATTTGAAATAGAATTACTAGAGATTATTACTGGCAAATAAACATTTAGAATAGATGATATTAAAAAAGGGACAGAAATGCCCCTTTTTTAATTTGTACCCCGGACAGGGCTCGAACCTGTAACATTCGCCTTAGAAGGGCGATGCTCTATCCAATTGAGCTACCGGGGCAATAAAATTTTCCAAGTAAGACTCGGAAGCGATGTGGCAGTTGTCTACCCGTCTGCTGGCGGGACCTATCGGGACATTAATTTAAATTTAATAGAAAATTATGGATAAGAAGTTACCAAGCAGATGGTTTTCATCATTCAAAAAAAACACTGAAAAAACCTGGAAATTTTCTCGTCGGGTGCTCGACGAGAAAATTCTTGACACTTACCAACGAGAAGTTGTACACTCTCCGTTGAGAGGCATAGAGATTTTCTCTCTATCCACTACCAAAAACAAACCAAAACTAACAATGGAGGTCTTAAATGGCTGAAACAGTAGAAAATACAGGCGTATCAAAAGAAAAAGGATATTTGTATTATCTGGGTAAAGATGGGAACGTTTGGCGTTCACAGATGGCTCGTGCTGGGAAAGGTGGCGGAAATGCGGAAAAAGTTGCTGATGCGGGTGTGACTCGTGCATCAGGCTTTCTCTACTTCATTGATAAGAACGGCGATGTTGCACGTTCACCCATGGCAAGAGGCCGCAAATTGTTCTTTTTACCATATTAACTGAAAAAGGCTCTCTTTTACAGAGAGCCTTTTTTTTTATAAAACATTGTGTTAAGTTTGCTAAATTCCAATGGTTGATTGTGCCAATAATTCGAGGTAACACTCCTCCCTTAAAGAGAAAAATATTATGAAAAAGGTAATTATATACATTCTTGCTATGTTAATCCTTGTACCTATACAAGGTGAAGGGTTACAATTGTTTGGCGGTAAAAAAACTTCCGACAAAAATGAAAGTAAGGATAAACAAGAAGAACCGGTTGTAGATAAGTCATCTACGAGAATCACTGGCAGAAAAAATATTGAATCAGTGATTCCTGTAAAACGAATTCCTGATGGTTGGGTCTTTCGTGATGAATTGTTGGCACCATGGGAATCAAATCTCCCAGCAGTTCTTTCAATTATTCCGGACACCACCGTTGAAGTAATATACCATGATGATAATCGCACAACCAAGGAAGGCTTTATCTTACCGATCAAACGCTCGTCTGTGGAATTTCAATACACATCCCGCCTGACGCATGAGCAAATCCGCCTTGAGTTTGTAAATGTGGATTTTATCTATAGTACTACGAATAACAATGATTCTCACTTTATCCTAGAAGGGATCACTAAAAAAGTAAAATTGAAAGATACAGGTTTTCCGCAATTAACTGCCGGTGATATTATTAAGCACAAGGTATTGATGGAGTATGGGACTCCCCGTGAATTCGATGGTGTATGGCATATTTATGAAGACAAAAAATCCACATATAAGGTTCGTGAATTAGATGAACGGAATATCAAAGTTGAAATAATGAGCTTAAAGGTAAATGATAAACTTGAAAAAGCCATTGATGATACCTATTCAAAACAAGGTATAGAATACAAAAAACGCTTGATGGTACAGGGAATCGATATTTAATCCGTGTTAGAGATCAAACTTAAAAAAAGGCCTTATAAAGGCCTTTTTTTATTACCAATTATTTTATGTTCGTTACTAAATGGTGGGGCATATTATCCTATAATTTCTTCCATTGAATTCTATGGAAATACCAAAACCATGGACTTTGTTATCGTGCGTGAAATCCAACATTCTTTGAATGTCCCTTTGGATAGTATTATTGCGGAGGCAGATAGAGACAGACTGGATAACCTAGGTACTTTCAGTGAAGTAAGTTGGAGGGTTGTCCCTTTGGAAGATGGCACTGGTATTCTATCATTTATCATTACTGAATCCATCCAAAAAACACCGCCAGGTGCTTTACCGGCCTATGATGAAAAAACGGGATGGTCTCTTACGGGTGGATGGATCATTCAAAATTTCCGTGGGAGAAATCAAACTTTACAGCTTGGTGGGAGTATCGGTGGGCAGGATACTTACGGTATTAATTTTGCTGATCCATGGATGTTTGGGAATCATGTTTCTCTATCTTTAGGGATAGGAAGATCTCTTTTTCGCCACAATTTTTTAGATAGTGAATTGGATGTTGGCTCATTTCAAATGACTTTTGGACGATGGTTTGGAGAATCAATAAAATCATCTCTAGGCTTTGAGTTGGAAGAGAAGTCCTTTTCCAATGATAATACAGTATCAGATTATTATTATTACTTTTCTCCTCAGGTATCTATTAATTATGACACCCGAAATGTTTATTGGAATCCTGGGAAAGGTGTATTGGTATCTCATTATTTTTATTTCATGAATGGGATTGAACCTTCCGATTATTCTTTTTTGATTTGGCGTCAATCCTATTCCTTATTTATTAAACTGAATCAATCTGAGAAAAAATTAGTTTTAGCCTTGAACGGGACGGTCAAGAGAAAATGGGGAAAAAAAGAGGATGTTTGGCTTAATTATTTTGGCGATTCTTATACAGTTCGTGGTTGGGCTTTACCCAATCAGAAATTATTTAATTCAGGAGATGAATCTTTTCGTTTTGGCCATGAGTCTGTTTATGCTTCCGTAGAATTAAGAAAAGATGTTATCCCCAAATATGCTACAAAATATGGCACTGAATTTGGATTGAGTCTCGTGGCTTTTTACGATGTTGGGATGATCGCTGAAGATTGGATTAATCTCCAAAATATGAAGCCCATGACTGGAACTGGATTCGGGATCAGGATTCCTTTTCCAATGGTAGATGCTATTAGAATCGATCTAGGGTGGGGTTATCGAGATGGGAAATGGAATCCCCCAACTCTCCATTGGGGTATTCAGCAAAAATTTTAGGATTTCTTTTTAAAGATCATTGCTTTCTCAAAACGGTTTTCTTCTCCGTTTCGAAGCCGGGAAATATTGGAGCGATGGGTATAGATAATGAAAAATGGAACCATCAAACTAAAAATTAAAAGTGATAGTTCTGCAGGTTCAATCCCAATAATTGGCAGCGTCAGTAACAATACCGGGAGGGAAGTACTAGCGATAATGGATCCTACAGACACATAACCTGTCAGCATTAAAGTAACTGCAAAAACCAGTATACAAAGTGGCACAGCCAGAGGGAACATAGCAATAAGCATTCCAGCTAAGGTGCCCACACCTTTACCACCCTTAAATCCTGCAAAGATTGTATAGGTATGGCCTAAAACAGCGCAAAACCCACATAATATTTGAAAAAGTCCCAGATCCGGAAGTGGGGTTGCATCAAAGAACATTTTGGCTAAATACGCTGCAGGGAGCCATCCCTTGAATATATCAAATACAACCACAACCAATGCCGGTTTCCAGCCCAATACACGGTACACATTTGTACCACCTGCATTTCCACTTCCATGCTCACGAATATCAATACCTTTTGTGATTCGTCCCATAATAATACTGGTGGGAAAAGAGCCAATAATATAACTGGCAAACAGGATCAAGATTAAAATAAGGTTCGGATTATTCATAAAGATCATCCTTTAACGATTGGACGGCAATCACCAGTGCTTGTGGACCTGCATGTACGCCTAGTGCTGGCCCAATCTCAGTAGAGATTACTTTTTCTGCTCCCAAAGATTCAAAATGATGTTCGGCATTTTCAGCGAGTTCCAGAGCATTTCCGTGGGCTAAACCCACTCGATAAGGACCATCCGGTAATTTTGATGAAACAAATTTTACTAGTTTTTCTGCCTTATTTTTGGACCCGAAAGTTTTTCCTATTGAGTTGATTCCATTCACAGCAAAGGAGAGAATTGGGTTAATTTGAAGCAAATTGGCGATTTTCTTTTTATTGGCAGACAATCGACCTCCTTTTACCACATAATCTAGTGTCTCCAATCCGATATAAATGGCGGTATTCTCAACTGCCTGATGAATAATTTTCAAGATATCTTCTTTAGTCTTTCCTGATTTAACTGCTTCGGCTGCCCTAAGAGCAATCAAGCCGATACCTATTGAACCGTTTTGAGAATCGATTAACTCAATGGGTAAATCTTCTGCATCTCTCGCAGCCAGTGTCGCTGATTGTAAGGTACCACTTACAGAAGCGGGTAAATGGATCGATATGACATTATTATAATGTCCGGTTAAAAACTGATATTGTCGCCGAAAATCTCCCTGTGTTGGCTGAGAAGTTTGCGGATGGATAGAGTTGGTTTGGAGTTGGTGCCAGAATTCTTCTGAGGTGATGGTAACCTTGTCCACATGGTGTTCATCTCCAAAATTCAGACGAACGGGCACCATGTGGATATTGAATTCATCAATGAGATTTTCAGGAAGGTCACAGCCGGAATCTACCACAATTGCAATTTCTTCATGGCTCCCATGAGCATCTTTTTGCTGTTTCAGCATGTCGTCAGCTTTTTCGCCACTAAGAGTTCCATATTCGTGCCCCAAGGTGAAAACCGCCTGTGGGTCATTCGTATGAATGTGGATCTTTGCTTTCTTTTTGGAACCGGCAAGAACGATACTGCTACCCAGATTCATCAATTGTTCTTTGAGTTTGATTCGGTCGATATCATCTCCGGCCACAAGACATTCAGTGCAATAGCGAAATTCATCGGTCATTTCCACTTCAAAATTATCCACTGGTTCGGCAATTGTGGATGTATCTACATCATCCTTTTCGCCTTGCTTGATAAAATGATTGATTCCCTCCAAGAAATCCACAAATCCCTGAGCCCCTGCATCCACCACACCAGCTTTTTTTAAGATGGCCAATTTTTCCGGTGTTTTTTGTAAGGATTCTTTCGCTTGTTCAAAAGCAAAATCCAGGATCATGACAAAATCATCATGCTTCTTATAAATGTTTTTAATCGAATCTGCCCAATCTGAAATGACGGAAAGGATCGTGCCCTCTATTGGTTCAGATAATGCATCGTAAGAATAATTTTTTGCTGTATTAGTGGCTTCAGAAAATTGCTTTGGCGTAAGTCTTTGAAAGGACCCAATTCCGTCAGCAAACCCTACAAAGAATTGAGCGAGGATAGACCCGGAATTTCCTCTTGCGCCATTTAGAGAAGCATCTGCAACTGCATCAGCTACCTTCGAAACTTGTTTATTATTATTGGATTTTGTTTCTTCAGAAATAGTAGCCAGTGTAAAGGCCATATTAGTTCCAGTATCACCGTCAGGGACAGGAAACACATTAATTTTATTCAGGTAATCCTTCCGGGTGATAACGTGATTAATCCCGGCTTGGATTGCCCTGAGGAGCCGTGGACCATCAATGTATTTGATCTGCATAGGTTCTTTCGTAACAATTCCTAAGGAAGTGGATTCTCCTCCGGAGCAAGCAACCCACCGGAAATGATCGTTTTAAGTCCTTCTTCTACTGACATTCCCGTAGGGACAGCATCCGCTTGGGGAATCATGATAAAAAAGCCCGAGGTAGGATTTGGTGTCGTAGGAATAAATAAATGGTAATAAGGAACTCCATCTTTGCTTTTTGATTCACCACTAATTAAGGCCATGGTCCATAGTCCTTTTCGTGGATATTGGATATAAACAGCACCCTTGAATGTATCCGAAGTCCCTTTTGTAAATGTTTCTGTTATTTGCTTCAGAGTTGAATAAACCGTATTTACAACAGGAACTTTTTTGACGAAACGCTCGCCAATACTGAAAATCTTGTGACCTAAAAAATTGGTTACCAGAACTCCAAGAAAAAAGATCAGGAGTAATGTGAGCACAATTCCAAGTCCGGGAATTTCCCATCCCATTTTATCAAGGATGGGAGCAGACATTTCATCCAAAGTGATAAATAAAAATTCCAATAAAACATAAGTCAGGAATAATGGCAGTGCAGCCGCAATCCCGGCAAAGAGTTTTGATCTAAAGTTTTGTGTGATGGAGTTCATAAGGCAATGAAGTTAATTCGTCTTTACAGGTAATAAAAGAGAGAGAAGCGTTTGATTATTTAACAAAAAAAACCAAAAATAATGTGATTGTATTTTTTTTAGGTTAGAGTCTGACATCTAAACCTTCATGCTCTAGAAGGATCATTTTTTTATCTAGTCCGCCGCCATAGCCTCCCAATGTCCCATCAGAAGCCAAAATTCTATGACAGGGTATAAATATTGCAATTGGATTGTTGGCATTGGCTGATCCAGCAGCTCGGGATGCTTTTGCATTTCCTGCTCGGCGGGCAATTTCTTGATATGAAACTGTTTTCCCAAAAGAGATTTTTGCTACTTCCAGCAATGCTTTTTTATAAAATGGCGGCATCTGTAAATCAAGGGGGACCGAGAATGTTGTCCGGTTTTCATAGAAATATTCACGAAGTTGTTTCAGAGCATTTTTAAGAATAGGAGATTGATTATTATAGGGTGTTTCCGCCTCTGTATAATTTAGATCATTGGCAAGATGGAGACGATAAACACCTTTAGAATTTGTGCGGACTCCGATAGTTCCGATGGGTGTTTCTATGGTAGCATAATCATTCATTGAGATTTACAAGTAATGCTCCGAAAATAACAAGTCCACCTCCAAATATAGCGAGAATGGACAACTTTTCGTCCAGGAGAACCCACCCTAGAATGGAAGCTATAACCGGTGGAAAAAAGGCAATATATGAAATCTGAGACATGGAAATATGAGGAAAAAGCCAAAAATAAATATACCAGGCAATGAGAGAGCCAAAAATAGTTAGATAGGCCAAAGCAAAAATATTGAAATTGTCCCAGACCATTTTCTGGTCTGATTCGAATATGAAAGAAATAATTAGTAATGTTATTCCAGCCATGAGTTGGCTCACTGCATTGAGATGGAGGGATGTAACCGCATTTGAATACCTTTTCAGGTAAACGTTTGGATAACCCGCTATTATCACGGCTATTACGACCATAAAAATACCAATAACAACTTGGTCTCCCTTAAAATTCAGGCCTTCCCTTAAAATGAACAATGCACCGATCGTTCCAAAGAAAAGACTAATAATTTTCTTTTTTGTGACAACTTCATTAGGGAGCATGAAATATGAAAAAACAGCAACGCAAAGCGGAAATCCTGCCCAAATAAGAGCTGATAAACTTGAGTAAATAAATTGGGTTGCCCAATAAGTTAGACCATAACAGATCGTCAAATTCAAAAGCCCAAATTGGAGATAAAGCTGCAAAGGTAAAGCCTTGAAAGATGGAAAATCTCTTTTATATAAAATAACACTCCAGAGAATTACACCACCGAAAAAAAATCTAAAACCAGAACCAAAGAATGGTGGCGTTCCACCTATCAGACTTTTTTTTAATATGATCCAGGTGGTACCCCAAATAAAGCAAAGGATCGCATAATTAATTAATACTTTTGGTTTCATGTAAAAAAAACGCCCCGTCCTTTTAAAAACTCAGGATACGAGGCGATGTAAAAATTGTTTAATGTTAATTATTTTGCCTTAATTGTCGGATCCCATTTTGATAACCACAGGACTGGCAACAAAAATACTGGAATAGGTGCCAATAATCACACCAACAATCATGGCAAAGGCAAAAGTATGAATCACTTCGCCCCCGACTACAAATAGCACCGTGACAACGAATAATGTGGTGAGAGATGTAATGATGGTTCGGCTCATTGATTGATTGATACTTTCATTGATCACGGATGAAAGAGTCGCATTTTTCAATCCTTTTACATTTTCACGAACTCGATCAAAGATAACAATTGTATCGTTTAAAGAATAACCCACAATAGTTAGAAATGCTGCTATTACTGCAAGAGATACTTCAAAGTCCAATAAAGAGAAAATCCCCAATGTAATCAATATATCATGGGCTAGGGCTACAATGGCACCCACAGCGTATTTGAATTCGAATCGGATGGAAATATAAATCAAGATCAATACCAAGGTACTAAAGATAGCCATGAAAGCATCGCTGCTCAATTCAGCACCGATCTTAGGTCCAACTTTATCAATGGAAAGAATAAATTTTGACCTATCTTCAGGAACCAGTGACGGAAATGCTTCTGCCATTTTTTCTACAAATTTATGTGCAAATTGTTCTGGCTCATCATCTATACTTGGGAGACGAACTGCCACATTAGACTCATCTCCAAAATGTTTGATCTCAGCATTGCTGAAATCGAATGTCTGTCCATCAATGGTGACCTGATCTAAAGCAGAACGGACTTCATTGATATCCACCGGATCAGTGTAATTCACCGCAATCATGGTTCCGCCTTTGAAATCGATACTTAATTTGGGTCCACCCTTCATGACCATGGAAGCGACTCCTACCACAATCAACAAGGCAGATAAAAGTCCGCCCAAACCGGTTTTACTCATAAAATCAATATGTGTTTCTTTAATAATTCTCATGTTAAATACTCAATGTTGTGAGCCCTTTACGGGAAGTATATGCATTAAAAATAGTTCGTGTAACAAACACTGCGGTGAACATGGAGATCAAAATTCCCCAGAATAGCACTGTGGCAAATCCTTTAATGGGACCTGTACCAAACTGATAAAGAACCAGAGATGCGATTAGGGTTGTAACATTTGCATCAATAATGGTTGTCAACGCTCGGTCATAGCCAGCATCAATGGCAGCTTTTGGTGTTTTTCCTTTACGCAGTTCTTCACGAATACGTTCGAAAATAATGACGTTTGCATCAATTGACATACCAACAGTAAGGATAAGCCCAGCTATGCCTGGTAAAGTTAAAGTTGCCTGAAGTGAAGCCAGTACAGCTAGCACAAGAAGAATATTCCAAATCAGTGCAAAATCAGCCACAATTCCCGCCACCTTGTAGTAAACCAGCATAAAGACGAGCACTAATACCAATCCGAAAATAATAGCCTGTGTGCCTTGTGCAATAGAATCAGCTCCAAGGCTCGGACCTACAATTCTTTCTTCAATGATATTCACTGGAGCG
This sequence comes from uncultured bacterium, assembly GCA_963933175.1. Classification (GTDB taxonomy): domain Bacteria; phylum Fidelibacterota; class Marinisomatia; order Marinisomatales; family UBA1611. The sequence goes on along the minus strand of CAWVTW010000037.1, from coordinate 2,610 downwards.
GGAAGTGCGCCGGCACGTAAAATAATGGCAAGATCCTTTGCTTCGTTCATGCTTCCAAAACCTTCAATCTGGGTTCGCCCGCCGGCTATTTTTTCACGGATAGATGGTGCCATGTGGACTTTTTTGTCCAAAACGATAGCAATTCGCTGACCTACATTTGCACCTGTAACGCGAGCCCATGTTTTAGAACCATCACTATTCATAGAAAGAGATACAATGGGTTGACCTGCAGATCCGCTACCAATTGTACCAAGATCAGCGCGAGCTTTATCCACGACCCCACCAGTGAGTTCCGGTGCTTTTTCTAAATAATAAAGGCGATAGAACTTTTCAGGAACAGTTGTTCCGGTGAGTGTTTGGGCATCGTTACTGAATACAAATTGTCCATTAGCATTTTTCAGTATAGACTGAACTTCCGGTTTCTCTAATAATTTTTTAATTGCATAAACATTCTTATCCTGAATACCCATATCGCCGGGGAGTGCAGCCAGTAAACCTGAGAAAGGTGTATCAGCAAAAATGTTTGCACCTGCATTATATGCTGTGTCACCGGGCGTTGGTTCTGTTTCTCCAAAAAGTTCGGATACAGTTTTGGTTCCATCATCCTCTTTGGGAGCATCAGGTTGCTTCTCTTCAACTTTAGGTTGTCCACCCGAAGCCAATTCTTGCAGTTCAGCTTCATCGGTTGTTTCTTTGAGAACGTCGTCCAATTGAGCAATAATTTCATTGGTCACTGCTGCATTTTTTACAAGATAAAACTCAAGGAGTGCCGTACTTTGGAGTAATGCCCGTGCTCTTTCAGAATCTTGGATACCAGCCAATTCAACTACAATGCGATGTTTGCCTTGTTTCTGGATTGTGGGTTCTGACACACCGAATTGATCTACTCGGTTCTGGAGAATTTCCAACACGCGATTTATGGCATCGTCCGCCTCTCCTTTTAGGGCCAACATAATATCATCCAGAGATGCGCCGTATTGATGATAATAGCGAGAGAGTTTGATACCGTCCGCTTTTACATCTTGCTCAAATACCGTAAAGAAATCCTGATCCGGAGAAGTTGATTTTTCTTTGGCAGTTGCTAAAATGCCTTTAAGTCGGTCATCCTTCATAGAAGCGAGATTTTCCATCAAGGTGGGGATGTCTGCTTCCAGAACGATATACATACCGCCTTTCAGGTCAAGCCCCTGACGAATGATTCGAGATTCAATTTGTTCAAGTTCCCCAGAAGTCCGGAGTTCCTCTTTCTCGTCGGCTGTCATGTTCTGGTATTGCCATGTAGGCGTGAGGGCAAAAATGGCCCAGGCCAGAATGACGCCAATGATTATATATCTAGGAGTTAAATTGCTTTGCATTAAAAAAGTGAATTGTAGGTTTAAAAAAGTCGGTGAATATACCCTTTGGATTCTAACTTGGGCAAGGATGGTGGTGGGATTTATATATTTTTATTAACTTTTAAATTACATTTAGTTTTTTACCAACTTTTGTGAAGGCAGTTACTGCCTTATCAAGATGATCTTTTTCCATAGCGGCAGAAATCTGTACACGGATCCGTGCTTGGCCTTTTGGGACTACAGGAAAATAAAAACCAATCACATAAATACCTTCATTTAGCATTTCAGCCGCCATGTTTTGGGCTAAAACTGCATCATATAGCATGATGGGGACAATGGGATGAATTCCATCTAAAATATCAAAACCTGTTTCGGACATTTTTGTCCTGAAGTAAGTTGTATTTTCTTCTAATTTATCCCGGAGTTCTGTTGTAGCAGATAGCATTTCTAACACTTTGGATCCTGCTGCTGCTATAGCCGGCGCCACCGTATTCGAAAATAGATAAGGCCGGGATCGCTGCCGCAATAGATTAATAATCTCTTTTCTGCCAGTGGTAAACCCACCTGAAGCACCCCCTAGGGCTTTACCTAATGTGGATGTAAAAATATCAATCTTATGCATAACACCACAATGCTCTGCGGAGCCACGCCCCGTTTTTCCTATAAACCCAGTAGCATGGCTATCGTCCACCATGACCATGGCATCATACTTTTCTGCCAAGAAGGTGATTTCATCCAATTTCGCAATATGCCCATCCATAGAAAAAACACCATCCGTTGCAATCATTCGCAATCGCGATCCTTGGGATTCTTTGAGTTTTTCTTCCAAATCGACCATATCACTATTGGCGTAGCGGTATCGTTGAGCCTTGCAAAGGCGGACTCCATCAATAATGGATGCATGATTTAAAGCATCGGAAATGATGGCATCTTCCGGTCCAAGGATAGTTTCAAAAAGACCACCATTGGCATCGAAGCAAGAAGTATAAAGAATGGTATCATCCGTTCCAAAAAAGGTAGAAATTTTTGATTCTAATTTTTTATGAAGATCCTGTGTTCCACAGATAAAACGAACCGATGCCATTCCAAAACCATGGTCATCCAAAGCCTGTTTAGCCGCAGAAATAATGTCCGGATGATTGGCGAGTCCCAGATAATTGTTGGCGCAAAAATTTAAAACATTACCACCTTCATCCGTGGCAATATTAACTCCTTGGGGTGTTGTAATGGTGCGTTCTTTTTTTATGAGTCCATCTGATTCAATTTGAGAGAAGAT
>CAWVTW010000036.1:0-13260 GCA_963933175.1 uncultured bacterium | reverse complement strand
TGTAGCGGGGGAAGGATTCGAACCTCCGACCTTTGGGTTATGAGCCCAACGAGCTACCAGACTGCTCCACCCCGCGATCAGATCTAATTTTTATGATAGAAAAGCGCCGGCAATTTTAATCAGTTTATTATCGTTAAACAAGGCTACTTTGATTCAATTTTCAGATAAATAGGCATGTGATCGGAATAACCACCCAACAATCGATTTCCCGCCCAGAAACGAAATGGATAACCATCGTATTTTCCGCCATGTTGTCGATACTTTTCACCATCAAAAACACCTGTAGAATTCTGGACCCATTTAAGGCTTAGACTATCGGTCAAACCAGGACTTATGATCAAGTGGTCATAAACCATGTTCTTGCCGCTATATTTATAAGTGCTACCTTCTTTATTACGATGCCAAGGTTTCATGACATTCCATAAAATAGTCTCTCCCTTTCCAACTTGATCCAAATCCATACTTGCGCCCAGATGAATAGATACGGATGGGTCAATTGGTTCGTCATTGAGATCACCCATTATTACAATTTCTGAGTCACGATCATGGATTAGTATTGATTCAACTTTTTTTCTTAATGTCTCCGCCGCCGCAGCTCGGAGTGGAATTGATTTTTCAGCACCTCCATATTTAGAAGGCCAATGATTCACAAATAAATGGAGATCCGTTTGGGCGAATATTGCATCCACATAAAGAATATCTCTCGTAGGGCGATCGGTAGGTAAAATCACAGATACTGGTTCTGAATGTATTATAGTTATTTTTTGGGGATCATAAAGGAGCGCAACATCAATGCCACGATTGTCCGGCGAGTCATAATGAATGATTTTATAATCACGGGCGACTGCGCTATTCAATTCTTTAAGGACAAATCGATTCTCTATTTCGCACAGTCCAAGAATGTCCGTATCTAAAGCATCTATCACTTCAGCCATATTTTTCAGCTTCAGATCGTAAATTTCCTGGGTCACATTCTTTTTTCCGTCAATGGCGAATTCATTGTCATTGGTATGAGGATCATCTAACAAATCAAATAGATTCTCTACATTCCAAAATGCAATTTTTAAAGTCTCGCCTGAAACATTTGTAATCATAAGTAAGAGAACAAATATTATTAATTTCAGTTTTGGGTAAAGCATATATATTCCTTGTTTTCCTAATACCTCGTTATGGCCAAAAATCAGTGGGATTAAGTTAGGAAAATGATGATCATATTTATAATATTCCACCCAAATTTATTTATAATAATCTTGAGTTTAATATAATGGAAACTGGTAAAGAATTTAGTGCACTCCTTCAGATACTTTCTGGGGAGCAGCAAATCATCCAAAGAACAGATCAAAAAGCTTTCACTCTCCTTTCAATTCTGGGTGTATTCATGGTCTTTTTCATTGTTCATTTACCAAAAATACAATTAACCCCATTGATCTTTACGCTAGTGATGATTTATTTCTCAGCAGGTATCGGCACAATTTATAGTCTCATCCGTGTCATTGCTCCACGAATTCAAAAACGAAAAATAAAAACGGTGAGTGGAGAAGTTGAAAAGCCCGAAATTATCAACCCAACATTTTTTGCAGGTATTAGCCAGTTCAAGTCACCGGAAGAATATGCGTCTAATTTAAAATCTATGACTCAAGATGATGAACTACTTTATCAAATGTTTGCATCCCAGGTTTTTTCATTAGGAAATATTAATTCTGTGAAAAATGAAAATATCCGCAAATCAATTTACTTTTTCATTACTGCTATAGTCTCTGAATTATTGATTATAATGTCTATGGCTTACGCTAGAGCATTACCTTTCCTCTTTCCCAACGGATGAAATATTTCACATCGATTACTACCCTTCTGTTATTATTAACAGGGTGTCTTCCACAAGGAAGTGCCGGGCCTCAGGGGCCACCAGGCAAAGATGGCGCTAAAGGATTAACAGGCCAAGGGATGACTGGGCCAATGGGCCCTGCCGGTTCAAGCATCCCTGCAGATCAATTAAAAAAAGTAGAAGCTTTTTTATCCCAAAATAATGAATCTTCAAATGAACATATTGTTGCCATTGAATCTTATTCTTTTGGCCTAGCCCCACGGATTACAGGGTTTTGTTTTTTAACAAGCCACGGCCGAATATTCAAAATGGAAAATAAGAACGTACAAGTCCTGGGTGAATCCATATCTTTGGTGGGTAGGATTTCGAACCACTACGATTTTATTTCGTTATCCCGTATCGCTTATGGCGAAGATATTAAACAATATTTTGTTGCAACAACAAAATCCGGTATGGTTTTCTCTACAGATGATCTAAAAGCCTGGGAATCACAAGGTGATATTCCCCTAAAATAAATTATTTGGAACTTTTTCTACCCTTTAGGTGTAGCCTTAGAAAGGAGTAGACAAATATCCCTGTAACACTCTTGTGTTACTTCCTCCTTGGTTTGGCCGCGTCTGCTCCTTTTTTATATTTTTTCAAGATCACCTTCCCCCTTTGTTACCGTTCGAATTGTTTCAATCAATTCATTCAAATTTCCAGATTGTAACTCAATAATCCATTTTAACAATTCCCCACTTTGATCATCTATAATTTTTCCTTCTAAACGGGAAATGGATTGGGCAAGGTCTCCATAAAAGTCCATGGGAGAAGTAATGGCATAACTTTCCATCTTTACCCATTTTTTACAGGATGCTTTTGCAATTAACTCTCTAGCAGAATTTCCATAAGTATCAATTAAACCGCGTTTTCCAAGCTTTGTCCCACCAAAGTATCTGATAACAGCCAAGCCACAATTCACAAGACTCTTTTGCTTCATGGCATTAAGTATTGGTAAACCTGCTGTACCGGAAGGTTCACCAGCATCGGATGAGTTCTCTTCTAATTGATTTCCTGTATAAATTCGATATGCCCAGCAAACATGGGAGGCATCGTGGTATTTCTTTCGTAGATCAGATAAGCATGATTTGAACTCACTAACGTCATCATATGGAAAGATGATGGAAATGAATTTGGATTGCTGTTCTTTGAATGTATGAGTCTGTGCCCGGATAGGTACAACAAAACTCATTTTTTTCGGAAAGATAATCTGACTGGTACCCCATTAAAATCAAAATGTTGTCTGAGTTGATTTTCAAGATACCGCTGATAGGATGTTTTTACCAATGTGGGATGGTTTAAATAAAGTGCGATTACGACAGGGGACCGACTCACTTGAGTGGCATATTTTATCTTGATAATTTTCCCCTGTTCAGCCGGAGGTGGATTTTTGAAAATGATCTGATCCAATGCATCATTCAATTTACTAGTCAAAGTTAAATTTTGGCTACGATCGTACACTTCCCATGCGGTTTCCAATACTTTATGGATGCGTTGTTTTGTCAGCGCCGAAATAAATAATAGCGGGTAATGATCCAATGACTTGAACTGATAATGAATCTCTTCCTTAAAATCTTTCATTGTGTGTGTTTCTTTTTGAATAAGATCCCATTTATTCACAACAAAGATGAGCCCCTTCCCTTTATCGATTACAAAATCCACAATGGATTTATCCTGCTTCCCGAACCCTTTTTCCGCATCAATGAGAACCAAAACAACATTTGCTTCTTCAATAGCATTTTGGGTTCGTACCGTTGAATAATACTCAATTTTATCTTTGATCTTAGCCAACTTTCTCAATCCTGCCGTGTCCACTAAGGTAGTATCTCTCCCATGCCATTTGATATGAGCATCGATGGCATCTCGTGTTGTACCTGCAATGGGCGTTACAATGGTTCGTTCTTTTTGTAAAAGTCCATTTGTCAGGGAAGACTTTCCCACATTAGGCATGCCTACAATTGCCAAGCGGAGTCCTTCTTCTTCATCTGTTTCCGATGGAGGTTCCGTCAGATCTAATTTTTTCAAAATTTCATCTAAAAGGTCACCGGTTTGGCGACCATTCAATGCAGAGATTGCCATAGGGAACTCTAATCCAAGTTCATGAAATTGGTGAATCAAATTATCCGTCTTATATCCATCACATTTATTAACAGCAAGAATATATGGCTTTCCACTTTCTCTTACGTATTGTGCCAATCCCTGATCGCTTGCAGTTAGTCCTTCTTTTCCATCCACCATAAAAAGGACTAAATCTGATTCCCCCATGGCTATTTGTGATTGTTCCCTCACAGCAGCATTGAAAATATCAAAATCTTCTGGAATGTAACCGCCCGTATCAATGAATTTCAGATGATGGGCACACCACTCCATGTCCCCGTAGATTCGATCCCGAGTGATACCTTCCTGCGAGTCGACAATCGCCTGTCGCTTGCTGAGGAGACGGTTAAAAAATGTGGATTTCCCAACATTAGGTCGACCCACAATTGCAATGATTGATTTCGCCATTGAAAGTTTAACCGGTGATCTTGAGAATCAACCAAATCAACGCTAATGCAAAAATAGCATGTACAGCTATGGCACTTAAAAGGTCTTTCATTTCATTTTCCCTCTATTTATTATTATTTTATTTTTACTTTATCGATGGTATCTGTCAATACTCAGAGCAATTTAAGCCTAGTCTCTATGCCTGGTTCTCTTCCCATAAATTAAATGTGAGTTCATAGGGATCTCTCATGTAACAGTTTTTCCCCTTTCCTTCCACATAATAACTTTACAGCTATTGGACTCCAGATACTCTCGGGCAACTTCTAAATCATCTACATAATATTCCATCACAACACAATCCACACTGGGATTTTCCTGAATGTACATGAAGATAGCGCCATTTTAAACCTCCAAATGAGTCTCTTTTTCTTTTAACATAAATCCCATGATATTTTCATAGAAATCTAATGAATCTTTCCATCTTTTTGAATGGAGAGCGATATTAGTGCTCATGCGAAATTGGGGTTTTGTAATCATAGTCAGTACAATGTAGGCGGGAATTTACTCTCGGATTTTTATATGACGAAGGTGGGAATTATTTCTTTTGCTTATACCGCCAGATAAATAACACAATGATGCCAGCCACATTTGGGTACCAGATCTCCGGGCGATTCCACGGTATACCATCAAATGAGAAATCTGATAATGGCCAGAATAGTTTTGTTGGAAAAAATTCTTTACTGTGAAAAGGAAAATCTAAACATATATGAAAAGGCCAGCCTAACATGGTAAAAGCAAAGGTTTTATTCACCTGCCAAACCATGGCAATCACAATGAAGGCAGATATAAAACTATGGAAAATATCGTAGTTGATAAAAACCCACCCTGGAATAGAATCTAGGGAAGGCTTGCCCAAAGAAAATTCGAGTGTGACCATCCGAATAAGTAATAGTATACCAAATGAGAATAGGTCCGGTGCAGCACCCCAAAAGAGCGCCCATTTTTTATAGCCGCGAAACCCAAAAAGTCCACTGCCCCACAATGCATGGCTGAATGTATCCATTTTCTCAATCGGAAGTTTGCAAAAGACCTGATATTCTGCAAAGGTTACATTTAAATATATTTTGTTTAATGGATTGAGCGGGTGATGAGAATCGAACTCACGTCTCTAGCTTGGGAAGCTAGGGTAATAGCCATTATACGACACCCGCAAAAGGGTCAAATTTTAGGCAATAATTCGGACTTTTAAAATGGTCTTAAGACCATCTTCTATACAAATCCCGGGATTCGGGGCAATTTGTCATATTCCCAAGTGTAAAATTCATATGTTATAATGATAATTTCAATTATTGATATTGTGACATTTAGGTGTTGTAACCTTAAGTCCAACATCATTTTTAGTGATATTAATTAAATGTGAAAAAATATGATATTTTAATAATTTCTCGACGAGAAATTATTATTTTTAAGTAAACATCTTGTAAGATTGATAGGGTATTTTCTATATTCATTTTAGCCAACCAGTTGTTTTATCATACTTTCATTTGTCATCCTTTTTTATAGCACATTGAAAACTGAAATCCGTACATCATTCGTACGGTGACACAAACCAAGGAAAAACACCTATGGCAGAAGCTATGGAATTGGATCTCTCATTAAAACAGCCGGGATCACAACCACTGGAAACACCCATCGTTCCCCCTATAAAACTGAAGGAGAATAATGATACAACTAAAATTCCAAAAGAATATACCATTGAAAATTATTATCCCGACGATCAACTCGGTTCTGATGTTTTAAAACAAAAATATCTTGCTCCCTGGGAGCACCACCCCTACGAACTTTGGACCCGCCAAGCATCTGCATTAGCATCCGTAGAGAAAACCAAAGCGCTCAAAGAGAAATGGGAGAAAAAATTCTTTACCATACTGGAAGATTTCAAATTTGTCCCCGGTGGACGCATAATGCATGGTGCCGGCCGAGAAGATATCACCACCACTCTGAATAACTGTTATGTTGTTGCGGTACGAGATGACTCAATTAAATCTATTTATGATACTATTATTAATGAAGCATTAACATACAAATATGGGGGCGGATGCGGGCACGACCTATCAATACTCAGACCAGCAGGTAAACCTATCAATGGAACAGGCGGAGTATCTTGTGGACCCACAGGGTTTATGAATCTGTTTAGTGAAAATACAAACACCATTGCACAACATGGACGTCGCGGTGCAAATATGCAAACCCTACGGGTAGATCATCCTGATATTGAGAAATTTATAAGTATCAAAACTGGTGATATTGAGATGATAAAATACTCCAATATTTCAGTCCTTTTAACTCATGAATTTATGGATGCGGTAAAAAATGATGGTGATTTTGATCTGACGTATGGAGGTGAAGTATATAAAACAGTCAAAGCCAAAACACTCTGGGATCAGATTGTTTACCACGCACATACAAGCGCTGAACCTGGATTGCTCTTCTGGGATACCATGAAAGACTATCACAACGCTGAATACTGTTCTCCTCTTGTTTCCACTAATCCTTGCGCTGAACAACCCTTACCCGATGGAGGCTGTTGTAATCTGGGTGCTGTGAACTTGGAACGTTTCGTTGATAATAATGGAAATTTCATGATTGATCAATTCAAGGAAACTGTTGGGATTGCCGCTCGGTTTTTGGACAATGTTGTGGATTACAATATGGATCGACATGCGTTGGAAGACCAAAAGAAAAACGCAGAAAATGATCGTCGAGTGGGCCTTGGCATTCTTGGCCTTGGAGATATGATGGTAAGAATGGGAATCAAATATGACAGTGAAGATGCTTTGCAAACCATCGATCAAATCATGCAGATCTTCAGGGATACCGCCTACGAAACCAGTACTGAATTGGCGGAAGAAAAAGGACAATTTCCCAACTTTGATTGGAACGGATTTTCCAAAAGTAAGTTCATAAAGAACCTCCCAAAGTCATTACAACAAAAAATCAAACAAAATGGTGTACGGAATTGTACCTTGACAACGGTTGCACCTACTGGAAGCGGCGCAATCGTTTCCCGTGTCACATCCGGTGTCGAACCTATCTTCGCCACATCGTATAAAAGACGGGTCAAAAATAATGGTGATGGATACGGTAAAACATTCAATGAATACAAAGTGTATCACCCTATTATTGGAAAGTTATTCGAAACAGATAAAAATCTCCCGGATTACGTGGTGACCGCCCATAATATTGACCCTTATTTCCGAGTAAAAATGCAGGGCGTTATTCAAAAGTATATTGACTCATCCATATCTTCTACGGTGAATCTTGCAGAAGATATTACAATTGATACTGTTGCTGATATATATATGACAGCCTACGAAGCTGGGTTGAAAGGAATAACAGTTTACCGTGAAGGTAGTCGCGAGGGGATTCTTATTTCAGATGAAAAAACGAAAAAAACTGTATCTCCATCAGAACTTGATTTAAATGCTCAGATAACTTCAGAACCCCGGGAAGAAAAAAGCCCACGGGTTAGACCAACTCAAACAGTCGGAGTTACACGCCGGATTCGCACAGGAGAAGGGACACTTTATATCACCATCAATGAAGATGAAAACGGTCTTTGCGAAGTCTTCACAACTATCGGGAAAGCCGGTGGAAACGCCGCAGCTCAATCTGAAGCTATCAGCCGTTTGATCTCATTGTCACTTCGATCTGGTTTGGATCCTCATGCTATCGTTCGGCAATTAAAAGGAATTTCAGGGCCAAATCCAACTTGGGAAGATGGCAGATTGATCCTCTCTACACCAGATGCTATTGGAAAAGCATTGGATGATTATATTAAGGAACGTGAAGGAATAAATATTAAAGGGCAATCAGACCAACCCCTGGATAAACCATTAATCACATTAGCACAAGATCATCAAGAAGAAAACGGACTCATAATCTGTACAAAATGTCACAATCATAGTGTAGTAAATGAAGGTGGATGTCTCACATGTCGAGAATGTGGATGGTCTAAATGTGACTAAATTATTCGTTCGATAAGTTGAACGATATGTGAATATAAATAAAAAAGCCTTCTAGCTTATTGCTTGAAGGCTTTTTTGATAAATATGGTTATTAAATAAAATTTAAACTTCTAAAATTTCTTTCTCTTTGTCATTCTGAAGAACATTTAATTTATTAATATGATCATCGGTCAATTTTTGAATATCACCTTCGTTATCTTTAATAATGTCTTCTGATACATGGCCTTCCTTCCCAAATTCCTGTAAATGATGGATTCCATCACGTCTCACATTTCTTACTGCGATTCGCGCTTCTTCAACCAAGTGATGAAGAAATTTATTTAATTCCTGCCGACGTTCTTCACTTAAGGGTGGAATAGGGATCAAAACCGAATTCCCGTTATTCCCCGGAGTAAATCCCATATTTGAATCCATGATTGCTTTTTCAATAACAGGGATTAACGTTTTTTCATAGGGTGTAAGTGTAATGAGCCTTGGCTCCGGTACAGAAATGGCTGATACCTGGTTCAAGGGAGTTATTGAACCATAATAATCCACAGTGAGTGAATTAAACATTTCCGGATTAGCTCGGCCGGTACGGACTTTATTTAATTCACCTTGGCAATGGATTACGGCTTGATCCATACGGTGCTTTACATCAGCTATAATATCATCAATCATGTTTTACTCTGAAACTAGTGTGCCAATTTTACCGCCAAGAACCAAGGCTTTCAAGTCCCCGGTATGATTGATATTAAATACCCGTATTGGCAAATTATTTTCTTTACATAAGGTGATGGCGGTCATGTCCATGACTCGCAAATTATCGTTTAAAACTCTAGAAAACGAAACAGTTTCAAATTTTACTGCATCTTCGTGGATCATGGGATCTTTGTCATAAATACCATCAACTTTAGTCCCCTTCAATACCACTTCTGCATTCAGTTCAACCGCCCTTAAAGCAGCAGCAGAGTCTGTAGTAAAAAATGGATTTCCGGTACCTCCTGCTATAATGACAACACGCCCTTTTTCAAGATGGCGGATAGCACGACGGCGGATATAAGGTTCAGCAATCTGGGAAACACTAATGGCAGACAGAGTTCGAGTCTCACACCCAACTTTTTCTAAGGCATCTTGGAGGGAAATGGCATTCATGATAGTGGCCAGCATTCCGAGATAATCGCCTGTAACGCGATCCATCCCTTTACTGGCTGCCTGCATACCGCGAAAGATATTACCAGCACCTATAATGAGCCCTACTTCAACACCCGATTCGCGAATGGATTGTACCTCTTCTGCAAGGTAGTTTGCTTTTACTGGATCAATGCCAAAATCCTGTTCACCTGCCAATACTTCTCCTGAAAGTTTTAGAAGAACACGGCGATACAGCGGTTCAGCCATGAATGGAGTTAAACTTGGCCGTTATTGGAGGAAGGATCTGATTCACCAATGGCGAACCGAATGTAACGGTTGATGCTTATATTTTCACCTAATGTTGAAATGGTTTCTGTTATCAAATCGTAGACTTTTTTATCCGGATCTTTGATATAGGTTTGATCCATCAGGCAAGATTCCTGGTAGAATTTGTTGATTCGACCTTCCACCATTTTTTCTATGATATTATCTGGTTTTCCTTGAGATTTAGCCTGTTCCATGAAAATATTTTTTTCACGGACAACTATTGATTCATCGATTGAATCACGATCAAGTGCAACAGGATTAGTGGCGGCTATCTGCATGGCAATATTGTGGGCCAATTCAATAAATCCCTCTGTATTTGCAACAAAGTCAGTTTCACAGTTTAGTTCCACCAATACACCCAAGCGTCCACCCGCATGGATATAAGAATAAACCAATCCTTCTTTCGTGTCTCTACCACCTTTCTTTTCTGCCTTCGCGGCTCCTGATTTTCGCAGGTGATCAACTGCTTTATCTAAATCGCCTGAAGTTTCCACCAAGGCTCTTTTACAATCCATCATTCCCGCACCAGTTTTATCCCGAAGTGTCTTTACGAGTTTTGCATCAATACTCATATTAAATTATTCAACATCTGGGGTTTAATCTTTAGAAACATCTTCACTATCCTGCACTTCAAGAGTTTCTGCTGGGGCAGAAATTTCTTCAGTATTTTTAGCAGTAACTTCCACAACCTCTTCCACTGCAACTTCTTCAGGTACAGATTCCACCTTCAATTCATTTTCTGGTACAGGTTGTTCACTTGCACCTGTATCTATTTTATCATCAGATTTTTTTTCATTTTTTTCAACAGAAATACCACGTGCTTCATTTACAGCGTCTGCTAGGGCTGCGATGATTAATTGAATTGTTCTAATTGAATCATCATTTGCCGGAATAGGGTAATCCACTTTACTTGGGTCTGTGTTTGAATCAACGATTGCAATGACAGGGATAGACAACCGCTTAGCTTCAAGAATAGCAGTCGCTTCATATTGACCATCTACAACTATAACTGCATCTGGTAAACGTCGCATATCTTTAATACCACGGTGTTGATCTGCTAGTTTTACTCGCTCACGGTTGAGCATTTGAGTTTCTTTTTTCGTAAGGTTCTCATAAAGGTTTGACCCTTCTTTTTCCAGCATTTTCAATCGTTTGATGCTCTTCTTAATAGTAGAAAAGTTAGTCAATGTTCCACCCAGCCATCGTTCTACAATATAAAACATGCTGCATTTGTCCGCTTCCTGCTGTACAATGTCCTGAGCTTGTTTTTTAGTACCGACGAAAAGGATCTCACCATTTTTACTTATGATATCCTTTACAAAAGCAGACGCTTTATTGAATCCTTCAATTGTGGATTCAAGGTTTATAATATGGACCCCATTCTTCTCTAGAAGAATATAAGGTTTAAAATTAGGATTCCATTTCCGGGTTACGTGCCCAAAATGAGCACCGGTACCCAGAAGATCTTCAAATTTGATTTCAGGCATAGATAGTAATTAACGTTTTGAGAATTGAAAATTTGCACGGGCACCAGGTTGACCGGGTTTCTTCCGCTCAACTTTCCGCGCATCACGGGTCAGAAAACCTTTCTCTTTCAGGATGGCACGATAATCCTCATTCACCCCTAAAAGCGCACGTGAAATCCCCAGTCGAATAGCTCCCGCTTGACCGGTTAGTCCACCGCCATTTACATTAACATTAATATTGTAGGCTTTTTCGCTTTCTAATGCTACGAGAGGCTGCATGACAACCGTTGCTAAAGTGTCCCGACATAGGTAATCCCTGAAAGGTTGACCATTCACTTGGATATCTCCTTTTCCCGGAGACACAAAAACTCGTGCTATTGATCTCTTCCTGCGTCCAGTTCCGTAATAAGTAGCTTCTGACATAAATTTAAATTTCTAAAGTTTGTGGTTGTTGAGCTGCGTGTGGATGATCTGAACCAACGTACACTTTCAAATGAGACAAGATACTTCTTCCCAAGCGATTATGTGGCAACATTCCTTTGATCGCATTTTCTACAATCCTTTCCGGATGTTTTCGGCGCATTTCTGCAACAGATGTTTCCTTACCACCTCCCGGATAACCGGAATGGCGGAAATAGGTTTTATCAGTTTCTTTGGATCCAGTCACTTGGATCTTTTCTGAATTAATAACCACGACGCAGTCGCCCATATCCATATGCGGTGTGAAATTCACTTTGTGTTTTCCACGAAGGATTTGGGCAATATTTGAGGCGAATCGGCCAAGGGTTTGCCCTTCGGCATCAGCGATCCACCAATTTTTTTCGATTTCTGATTGTTTTATTGATATTGTTTTCATTTTCACTTCGAATAGAGCCCACAAAATTAGACAATAATTACTGCCTTGGGCAATAAATAATCTAAAAAAAACTCAAGATAATTGAATCATGATTTGTCCGCGTGAAATTGTGTACTCAACCTTCCCTTTTAATATCTCTCCGTAATAAGGAGAATTAATTGAACGGGATTGCACATGTACCTTTTCGAAGGTCCATTCCACATCCGGATCTAGAATGGTAATTTCCGCATTCGTCCCTTCTGAAAATAAGTCCTGCTCAAATCCCATTATGGCTCTTGGATTTGATGTTAATAATTTCAGTACTCTCTCCAATTTAAACCCCTCATCATGTACCAGAACCTTATTTATTGCGCCAAAGCAGGATTCGAGCCCAAGCATACCAAAAGATGCCAGATCAAAAGTGGTTTCTTTATCTTCAATCGTGTGAGGTGCATGGTCTGTTGCAATACAATCAATGGTTCCATCTTTCACAGCATCAATTAATGCTTTACGATCACTTTCTGTTCGTATGGGCGGTGCAACCTTTAGATTGGTATTAAAAGATGTAAGAGCTTCGTCATTAAAGAATAAGTGATGTGGTGTGACTTCTGCCGTGATTTTTTCATTTTTTATTTTCATCTCACGGATATGGTGAACTGCTTTCATTGAGCTCACATGGGGAATATGCAATCTAGCCCCAGTAAATTCAGCAAGTTCCAGATCGCGGTAAACCATGACAGATTCTGCCATATCTGGATTTCCAGGGAGTCCCAATTGAGTTGAGATTATCCCTTCATGCATTAAACCTTCTGCCCTAAGGCATTCATCTTCCGCATGATTAATGACCGGCACATCAATCATTGTTGCATATTCTAATGCAATTCGCATCATGGCACCATTCTGGATGGGTAAACCATCATCACTAAAGGCTACTGCGCCTTCATTATGCATGAGCCCCATTTCTGTGAGAGCATTACCATTTTGTGATTTTGTGACCGCACCAATTGGATGAATATGAATGGGACACTCTTTTGCTTTCTCCCGGACAAAACTGATGGATTCAGGAGTATCCAAAGGTGGATTTGTATTGGGCATAACGCAAACACGTGTAAATCCACCAGCCATGGCAGAATGTGATCCTGT
>CAWVTW010000035.1:0-13545 GCA_963933175.1 uncultured bacterium | reverse complement strand
AAAAACGGATACATCCATTGAAAGATGATAAAATTCTCACAGACTGGAATGGACTCATGATTGCTGCACTATCGCAGGGAGGTCAAGTTCTCGGTGATGATGTCTATATAGATGCTGCAAAAAATGCTGTTAACTTTGTTTTGGAATCCTTGAGAGATGAAAATGGAAGACTCCTGAAACGGTCCCGTCTTGGTAAAGCCGGTTTACAGCCTCATCTTGATGATTATTCCTTTATGGTATTTGGACTTCTTAATTTGTATGAAGCCACCTTTGATCCATCCTATTTGTCATCAGCCCTTGAGCTCACAGAAATCATGATTGAAGATTTCAGCGATAAGAATGGTGGATTTTTTATTGGTAGCAAAGATGCAGAAAAACTCATGGTTCGAGCCAAGGACAGCTATGATGGTGCAATTCCTTCCGGAAATTCCGTCGCTGCACTAAATTTATTTCGATTGGGCAAAATCACGGGAAATACTAAATGGACGGATCTAGGCTATAGCACACTGCAAGCATTCACAGACAAAGCCAAACAATCTCCAACCGGATTTGCTCACATGCTGACAGCATTCATGTTTGATTTCAAAAATCCAAAAGAAGTGGTATTGGTAGGTGATTCTAACGATCCTGAAACTCAAAAAATAATCAACGCCCTTCGTAAAAACTATTCTCCAAATAAAGTTATACTATTCAAGGATGTGTCAAATCCAGATGCATTGCTGCAAGTTGCACCTTGGACAGCAGATCATGTAATGCTCAATGAATCACCAACATTTTATATCTGTGAAAATTTCGCCTGTAAACAACCCACTACCAGTCTTGATCTGGCCATGAAATACATAAATGAATAAATCATTTTCTAAGCAGTTAGGATCCACCTTGGCCCATATTCAAGATCTCTTTGATACCATATTTCACGGTCTCCTGAAATCCGGCGGAAAGAAAAATAATAAAGTTATTTCAAATATTCAGGATGCAGGTGATGCGTACTACGAGACGTACACCGATATTAAAAAAGGGAAAGACGAAAAATGAAAAAATTAGCACTTCATTGGCAAATCATTATTGGCCTCATACTGGGCTTGGTTTACGGAATTTTTGCTGCTGGTAATGGATGGGGCTCATTCACTTCCGACTGGATTGCTCCTTTCGGTACTATTTTTTTAAATTTATTGAAATTGATCGCAGTTCCATTGGTTTTATCTTCGTTGATTACTGGCGTAGCATCTTTGTCTGACTTGAAAAAACTAAGCCGGATCGGTGGAAAAACTATCGCTATTTATGTGAGCACAACCGCTGTGGCCGTCACGATTGGACTAATCTCGGTTAATGTGCTTCAACCGGGTGATAAAGTTCCTGACCAAATGAAAGAAAAACTCCAGCAAACCTATAAAGAAGATGCCACATCTCGTGCAGGGAATGCTCAAAATATCAAAGCCCGCGGTCCACTGCAACCCATAGTTGATATGGTGCCCAGTAATTTCTTTTCTTCAGCATCCAGTAACAGGAATATGCTCCAAGTCGTTTTTGTTGCCATTTTTGTTGGAATTGGATTGATCCAAATTCCGAAAGATAAAGGGAAACCCGTTTTGGATTTTTTTGAAGGTCTGAATGGTGTGGTGATCAAACTGGTGGATCTTATCATGCTCATGGCCCCAATAGGTGTTTTCGCATTAATTGCCCAAACCATCAATAAAATTGCCGGTGATAATCTTTCTCAAGTTTTAGAATTACTCGGTGCCTTAGGATATTATATGATTGCAGTTATTCTAGGGCTCATCATCCATGCAGGAATTACCTATACCGGACTTTTGAAATTTATGTCGAAAATGCCACTAAAAACTTTTTACAAAGGTATAGCGCCTGCACAGCTTTTGGCATTTTCAACCAGTTCAAGCGGTGCCACTTTGCCAGTTACTATGGACTGTTGTGAAGAAGAATTAGGTGTTTCGGAAGAAGTCTCTTCGTTTGTTCTTCCCCTGGGAGCAACAATCAATATGGATGGAACAGCCTTGTATCAGGCCGTGGCTGCAGTTTTTATTGCCCAAACTCTTGGAATGGGACTTGAAATTGGTGCACAACTCACCATTATTTTAACAGCAGTACTGGCTTCTATAGGTACAGCAGCAGTACCCGGCGCAGGTATCATCATGCTGGTGATCATTTTAGAAGCGGTGAACGTCCCAAGTGCAGGGATTGCATTAATTCTTGGTGTGGACAGAATTCTTGATATGATGCGAACAGTAGTGAATGTAACAGGTGATGCGTCCATAGCTGTCATCGTGGCGGATTCAGAAGGGCAATTGACCATTCCTAATAATTCTTAAGTTTTAAAAAATAAATTAGTTTTATTTTAAAATATAAAACTTAATATATTACCAGATTTTTGAAAGTTTAACGGGCGGGTTCTGTATTTTTTTGGATCTATACTCATAATTGGGTGCTGTACTTCGGTGTCAAAAAACAGGCCTTCTCTGCAATTGCCGGGTCAAGGAAGTTTGCTGTCTTCGAGAGGCTCCCTTCATTCATTAAACAAAGAATGATCCCAAAAAAACAATCTGTCCGTTTCTTTTATTGCACTGCCGATAAAATCTGGTTAATTCGTGATCGGCTCCCTCGTATTCTCAATTTCACTCTGGTTTCTTCATATTCCCTTTTTAAAACTTCCACACCTTCCTGCGCATGGGCAATGGTCTTACCCTGATCATAGGAAAATTCAAGATCAATAGTCTGGAAATTTTCCTCCATTTTTGCAATAATACGTGACCTCAATTCCGATAATCGCAAATGTTGCTGAGCAGAGACGGTAACTGAATTAGGAAATTCTCGTTGCCTTTTTTCAATCATATTTCCATCAGATATTAAGTCCACTTTATTAAGAACAATAATTTTTGGAATCTCCTGGGCTCCCATATCTTTCAAAACATTCTCTATGGTTTGAATATGATCTTCAATCTGTGAAGATGAAATATCCAACATAACAAGAATCAGATCCGCTTCCAATACTTCCTTTAAGGTACTCTTAAAAGATGCCACAAGATTATGAGGTAATTTCCGGATGAATCCAACTGTATCGCTTAAGAGAATTTGATGTGATTCATCTATTTGTAATTGGCGAACTGTTGTATCCAATGTGGCAAACAACTGATCCTGTATATACACATCAGAGCCCGTTAATGCTTTAAATAAAGTAGATTTTCCCGCATTCGTATATCCAACTAATGAAACCCGAAATTCAGATTGTCTTCTATAACTTTGTGTATCCCGTTCTTTTTCAATCCGTATTAATTCTTTTTTTAATTTAGAGATGCGTGTTCGGATCAAACGGCGATCGATTTCTATCTGGGTTTCCCCCATTCCTGCCCGTGTTCCTATACCGCCCATCTGTCGTTCCAGGTGCGTCCACTGGCGAGTAAGTCTCGGGAGTAAATATTCCATATAAGCTAAATCAACTTGGGTCCGTGCTTCCTTGGTTTTTGCGTGTTTATGGAAAATATCTAGAATAAGACCACTGCGATCCAATACCTTCACATTATCAGAAATTTTATGATAATTCTTCATCTGACCGGGACTTAATTCATCATCAAAAACAATGAGTTTAACATCCAATTCTTTCGCCTGATTCAGGAGTTCTTCTGCTTTTCCCTTTCCAATAAAGGTTGCGGGGTTAATCTTGGAAACACGTTGTGTAATTCGACCCGCAATCTTCGCACCAGCCGTTTCAGCGAGTAATTCTAACTCATCTAAATGTTCATGGATTAGCGATTCAGTCATCCCTGGCTGGATTACTCCAACCAAAAGAGCCTTTTCCTGACTAACATTATTCCGTTCAATCATGAATCTTCAGTCTTCATATTAGCCCTTACAGGTCGTCCAATAATGGATTCTGCCAGTAAAAATACAATTGCCAATGCTAAAAATATCTTCCACAGTGCTTTCCCTTGCCGCGTCTCCAAAAACACTTGGGAAAATTCGTCCTTTAACGTAAGCCATCTGATCTGATTGCTAGTTAGAATTGATTCAATATCATTCTGAGAAAAACGGGCTTGAATATATTCTTGATCATGAAGTCGTGTTGGAAATGATGTAAACAATTCACCATTTGAATAAACAGTATATATACCTAATTCATCTGTGGATGAAATATTGATCCCTTCCCGATCATATTCAGGAACAATCATTTCCATTTTTCCCGATGGTGATACAATTTCCCATTGGTGCCGAAGATACTTTTCTTCAACAGATATCCATTTGGGCTCATTGATCTTTACAGAAGATGTGTTAATCTCATCCGTCCCTGTCAGGACCAGTAAACGATAAATAAGGGGGACCAGCATCCCACGAATAGGTAAATCGTTCCACCGAAGATCCAATAATGTTGAGAAATAAAAAACCGAACCACTTCCTTTCGAAAATTCTATCAATAGTGGATCACTATTATTCAACGTCCAATGGACTTTTTGCTTTACATCTAATTTTGTTTGGATATAGTTGAATACTTCTGGTAATTCACTATCCAAGTTTCTTACTTGAAGATCCTGAAGAAGATCGGAATATTCTCCGGCAATTTGGGTGGAAAAAAATCCCTGACCTGCATTCATTCTTTTTTCAGGGAAGGGAAACCCTATCTTCTCAAAAATATCCGGGTGGAATTCAGAGCCATCTTCATTACCCTGAAACCAAATAACACCGCCGCCGGACCGAAGGAATTTTTCCAGATCCTTTACACCCTCTTCTGTTATATTTTTAGGATTATGAATAAGAGCAACATCCACATCATCCAAAAATAATCGATTCAATTCCGGTTGGATCCTGGATTCAATAGATAAAAATTGGCGTTGGGGATCAATGGCACGCAAAACCATCTCTAACATGGCTACATCATCAGAATTAGCACCAATTATACCACAACGGATCTGTTTCATGATGGACATGGAAAGGAACCAGTTATTATCCAAATCATAATTATCTTTTGGTAATGAAACCCTACCTTGAACAATACCCATATTTGCAGGATATGCCTGGAATTGGAATTCTTTTTCTTTCCCCGATTCAATTTCAGAAACCACCTGTCCCACCCGGTGATCATTAAACAATAGTTCCAGAGGAACATTGGGCTTGGGCAATTCACCTGAATTTTCAATCCGCGTATTCAATTTCACCAACTGGCTCATGGTTTTGATCCGGTTTAATGAAGATACAGAACGGATAGAAAGATTATCATATACAGTACCCGGTTGAATAAAATAGAATTTCCATGATTCAAAATTTGGAATCCCTGCCATCAAGGTAGAATCAGGAGGATACATAAAATCGCTGAATATCACACATTCTTTAACCGGTTCAACAATAGTTCCATCCTTCAACAAATGATTCAAGTTGGCCCATAGATTATCATAATCTACTGTAGGCTGAATACTCTGGATCGATGCGCGCAAGTCCGGATCATTGGATTGTCCCTTAAAGATTGTTTTGGGTGGGCATGTTTGTGCAAGGGTAATCTGAGTTTCTTTATTAAATGATGGTAAAAGTCCAAGCGCTTCTTTTTTGGAAATTTCAAAGAAAGATTGATTGCCAACCTTTGCATTCATACTTGCAGAATTATCAATCACTAGGATCAACCGCGCATCTTGCTCAGCCGCAAGCCAACCGGGCATAAATCCCTGAGTAACAGGCTGCGCAATCATCATAACCAGACAAGCAATCACCAACATTCTCAATAATAATAACAAAATTTGTTGGAATTTCATCTTTCGGATGGAACTTGTCTCCAATTGTTTGATGAATCGAACCGTACTGAATTCAACTTTATTGATTCGAAGTCGGCTCAATAAATGGATTACAATGGGAATACTGATGGCACCAAGAAACCAAAGTGCAGATGGGAAAAGCATCGTCATAAAACCATCATCCCGTAACTCATAACTAGGCCTCCTGTGAGTGGAATAGTCAGATTATCATTCATGGGGATAGGTGCCACTTCTACGAGCATACTTGCCACTGAACTCAGGATGATAATTTCACCAGGCAAATGTTGATTAATCCATAAGGCAATACCACATGAAGTAACAATGCCAGCAATGGTTCCTGAAAGATGTTTGTCACCAATTTTTCCGACGGGTATCCCTTTCCCAATGATCGCCGCAAATGCATCACCCACAGTTAAAAATAAAAGCGAAGGAACTGCAATTTGTATCGGAAAAAGGTAAAGGGTGATTGTACTTCCAAATAAAAGCCATGTTGCACCGGTCAGTCCCTCATTAAATTCACTTTGGCGTAACATAAAATTGAAATGTTTTTCAAATAAGGATTCTACTATATCCCATTTTTTACGGCTGATCTCCAATAGAATGGCAATTAAACTCAAACAACCTAATAACACAACCATGATCTCTTTATCCTGGATGAACCACACATATCCCAATGGAATAATGGATGAAAAAAGATGAAGAATCTTCCGAGTGACCTCGTTAGTTGGGATAGATTTCACTTATCAATCATTTGGTTAAAAATATCCTGCATATCCAGAACACTTATAGTCAAATCGATGGTTGAAGGTTCTTCCAAAACTGTTTCCGCAGGGATGGATTGATCTAAAACTGTGTATGGGATCAGGTCTTCATTTTGGCGATAGAGTAATTTTCCGACAGAGAATCCGGCTTTGTGAAGATCATTAACAGCTTTTCTCTTACTCAATCCAAACAAATTAGGAACTTGAAAAAAATTTGGTGGGACACCCAAACTAACTGTCAGATGAAGCCCCATACCTTTGTTTAACATGTCTCCTCCTTTAGGATATTGCCACGTAACATTGCCCGAAGGAACATCTGAATTAAATTCTTTATAAACCGTATCTATCTCCAATCCAGATTGAGTCAGCATTAATTCCGCACTCCGAATAGATCTCCCAATCAAGTCTGGAATTGAAACCATTCTTTCTAAATGGGCAATTTTAAGTCTGACGGTGCGGCCCTCTTTCACTCTCGTATTCGGTAATGGATATTGGTCCACGATTGTTCCAGCTTCGTATGTAGCAGAATATAAGGTATCAGAGACAAGGCCATTGTATCCTTCAGATTCCAAAACTTTTATGGCATGCTGAAGTGTTTTTCCTGTCACATTTACCATATATCGTCCGTCATTCATACGCACATATTTAGGCATGATAACCACATCAAACAACAGGATGGCCAATAGGGATAAACTCCCAAAAATTGCAATATAACTAGCGAATCTTTTAATCATGATCGTGTGATCCTTGCTGCAAACAATCCATCAATGCCATGTATGTGTGGGAAAGTACTTAAACATCCCATTTCATTAATCCAGTCGGGCATCACCTGAGATGGTCCTGTCATCAACTTAAAATCAGCATTTAACTTAAGGAACTGTTCAACCACGTTCCAATTCTCTTCCGGTTCCATAGAACATGTTCCATAGACCAAAGTTCCTCCATCATTCAAGAATTGGGACATATGCTTCAAAAGCTTCATTTGTAATATTGCCATGTCTGGAATATCTTTAGGTTTGCGTCGCCAGCGAATATCCGGTTTGCGACCTATTACTCCTGTTCCTGTACAAGGCGCATCAATCAATATTTTATCGGCCATAGGGAAATTATCCTGAGTAGCATCCTTCACTTTCCATTCAATATTTTTGTGTCCATGCCGAGCCAGATCACTTTTCCCACGGTTCGCTCTTAATTGATCCATATCTGATGCCAAAACTCTTCCCTTTTCTCCCACTCTTTCTGCAATAAAAAGTGATTTAGTTCCTGGTGCAGCACAGACATCCAAAACAATTTCACCTTTCAGCGGGTCTAAGAATTCCACAATGGCACCTGCTGCTGGATTCTGGATTGAAACTTGCCCAGATTGAAAAAGATCTGTAGAGAATATTTTTCCGGAACCGGTCAAAATCTTTAAAAATGAATCGGAATAATTTTCTGCTTCAATTCCCGATTCAAGAAGAGATTCCTTTGCATCATCCACAGTATTTTTGGTCAAATCAACTCTGACAAATATTTTTGGATTTTGATTAATGCAATTAACTAATTCAAAATATCCACTTTCACCAAATTGATATTTCCACCTTTTTTGAAGCCAGATCGGCAATGAAGCCCATTTTGACCTTTTCTTTAACGACTCATCCCAATTTGAATCTTTATCCCTGTACCTGATTAAGTTCCTCAGCACCGCATTGGTCAGTTTAGATGCTTTCCGGCTTAAAACAGTCTTTGTCAAGTTAACCAAGGAATCTACCGCAGCATAATCTGGGATGGATTCATCATAAATAATCTCATAAAATCCAATTCGTAAAATAGAAAGCAATGACGAATCCAAGCGCTTGATTTTTCGTCCGGAGACATCTTCAATCATAAGATCCAAACGGTCTCTAAGCCTGATGATTTCATTTGTCAAAACCATGGCTCGGGATTTATCTATAGATTCAGGTTTAAAACTAGAAAAAACTTGGTTCCGTGACAAAACCAATTGTTCATTCTTTTTTTCGAATCGGTTCAAGATCTTCACAGATAAAAAACGGGCATCCTGTTTCATTTGCCTAATTTATCTCCCATTTGAATGTTGTTCCCTTTCATGAAATCAGACACACTCATTCGTTTTTTCCCTTCTAACTGAATTTCGGAGAAAGCTAATAAATGTTCGCCCGTATCCACGAATATTCCTTCAGAATCAGCCTTAAATACTATTCCATCTCCTAAAATAACACCTTCATCTACTACACGCGTATTGAAAATACGTATTCGTTTCCCTTTCCAAGTGGTTGACATCCCCGGATGAGGTGATAAACCCCGGACCCAATTATGTATCTTAACAGCAGCCCAGGACCAATTTATAATTGTCATCTCTTTTGTAATTTTTGGTGCCTTAGTTGCATGATTATTATTCTGAATAATTGGTTGTAGAGAACCTGCTTCAATGCCATCTAATGCATTTACAACCAAATTTGCTCCAATTGTGCAAAGTCTGGTTCCCAGTGTCAACATATTATCATAAGGAAGAATATCAATTTTTTCCTGTAATAATATATCTCCTGTATCAACACTTGGCATAATTTGAAAAACCGTAATACCGCTTGTTTTATCGCCATTCATAAGTGACCATTGGATCGGCCCTGCGCCACGATATTTCGGCAATAAGGATGCATGGAGATTCAAAGCGCCAAATTTTGGCAGATCAATCAATGATTTTGGTAAGATTTGAAAAGCCACAACCACAAAAATATCCGGATTCAATACGGATAATTGATTATGAAATTCATCAGATTTCAGTGTTAATGATTGAAGAAGATTCAAATCATTTTCTTTCGCAAATTGACCAATAGCAGTGGATTTCAATTTACGACCACGACCCATGGGTTTAGGCGGATTGGAAACAATACCCACAACATCATGCTGGCTAGATAAAAGAGCAGTTAAAGTAGGGAGAGCAAATTGGGGGTTTCCCATAAAGACGACGCGCATCAGATCACACCCATGCAAAACTGAAATAAATGATTAAAGAACAAACCCCATTTTGCCAGACTGAACTTTATGACGCTTCTTGGATATTTTTTCTAATTCTTTCAATTCTGCCTGATACTGAATTTTTTCAATTTCACTCACCCGATCTATAATGTAAATACCATTCAAATGATCAGTCTCATGCTGAATAGCTCGAGACAACAACCCATCAAATTCACCTTCATGCCATTTTTCATCCGATGTTTGATATTTCAAGGTGACTTTTTCAGGCCGTAAAATATCTAAAGAAATTCCGGGTAAGGATAAACATCCTTCCTGATAAACACCCTCGTCGCCATACTTAGAGATAATTTCACTATTGATAAATACATGAGGGTTTTCGGCTTCTTCTGTATGGGTTATGTCAATAATAAAAAGATTCATATTCAGGCCAATCTGGTTCGCTGCTAAACCGATACCTTCCGCTTCATACATGGAATCAAACATGTCATTTAGCAGATCGTCTATCTTGGAAAAATCCTTAAACGAATCACATTTCTTACGTAGGATCGGATCCCCGTAATGAACAATATTCTTGGCGGCCATTAGGTTTGTTCTAATTCTGTATCTTTTATTTTTCCCGCTAAACCGGCAACGGCAGTCTTGTTGATTGTAATATTTGTGTTATTATCAATCTTAATGATGGCTTGACGGCCTTTTTCCTTAAATCCTTGAACAGTACCATAAATACCACCCATGGTGATGATTTTATCCCCTTTTTTTAATTCATCCCGCATGGTGTCCTTTTCTTTCTGGCGTTTGGTTTGGGGTCGAATCATCAAAAAATAAATGATGAACATAATGACGATGAATGGCAAAAATGCGGCAAGTCCGCCTCCACCTTGCCCCAGTTGTGCTGATGCGTATAAAAAGTCCACTGTATTTCCTTAATTAATTGGTGCGGAAATTACCTTTCCTATGAGAATAACCCAACGAGTTCAATGATTTGATTTTGGATTTATTTTATTCTAAACTTCATGCGGAGCCGCTCATAAGAGGAAAAAGAGCTTTATTCAGTTATTCTATATTTTTTTATTAGTGGTCTACCAAAATCGCAACTTGGTATTGGATGTAGATTAAGATTATAAAATTTTTAATCTGGTGGATTGAGTGAATTTGATATTGAACTAAAGTGATATTTCAATAATCGTTCCGTTCTTAGGAGAAGATTCAATAACATGGAGTCGCCCTGAGTGAATCTCTTCTACGATTCTGGTTGAAAGAGACAAACCCAATCCCCAGCCAACCCGTTTCGTACTAAATCCCGGCCGAAAAATATTCCGCCAATCTTTTTTCGGAATTCCTTTTCCGTTATCTTGAATTCGGACCTTAATCGCATCTTCATCTTTCCGGAGTGAGACTGTCACTTTACCGTCTTCCCTATCAATAGCATCAATCCCGTTTCGAATAATATTCTCAATAGACCAAGCCAAAAGAGAGCCATTTGCTTTGATAGAAATACCCGGTTGAATATCATTAATGAGTTCCACTTTTTTCCCCAAGGAAGGCATCCGTTTCATCAGATAATTCACTACACGTTCCACACGCTCCGAAAGATCAAATTCTTCCATCTCCGGTTTGGAACCCATCTTACTGAAACGACGTCCAATTTGTTCCAAACGTAATATATCTGCTTCCATTTCAGGGATCAATTCTTCCGTTTTTTCTGGATGTTCTTTCAACCAATCCACCCAACCCATAAGAGCTGAAACGGGCGTCCCTAATTGATGGGCCGTTTCCCGTGCCATTCCTACCCAAATGTGCCGTTTCTCATTGTTCCTAATAAAAGAAAAACCTGTAAACCCCAGGAATATGAATATTGCTATAGCGACAATCTCGAAATAGGTCCACAATTGCAATTTTCCAACGATTCTAGAGTCACCATAATGGAGATATCCAAATATAATTTCCCCAATATTAGCATCATTGTATATCAATGGAATTGGTTCATTTAATTTGTCCATTGTTTTCATCAACCGTTCTCTTTTGCTCTGAGTATTGGCAGACTTAGGCAAGTTTTTCCACATTTGCGGGTGATGGTCTGGACTTGTCTGGATCAGTGGAAATTTTACTTTTTGGATAATATTTTCGAAAACAAAATCCAAATTCGCATCATTGTCATCCTGGACAATATTTGCTATGATCTCCGCATAGAGCCGGACGATCTGACGATTGTCATTCCGCAGTTCTGTAACTAGAGATTGGGTATAAGTAAGGAGGCCAATGATCAGTGCAATCCCAAGAATGAAAAGTCCTGCTTTTATATTCCCTGTATGTTTATAAAGATTCATTTTAGAAATTTTCTAGTGAAGTAATTATCAATTTTCTTTTTCTTTCCACAAAATGAATCCAAACCCAAAGAGGATAGCCAGAAAAGAAACTCTGGAGACGATACGTGTCTGTTTCCATGATGAATCATCATACCGAAATTCAATTTGATGTTCACCGGAAGGAACGTAAATAGATCTCAATATATGATTTGTTTGATAAACAGGTGTTTCTTCCCCATTCACATATGCGCGCCAGCCCGGTTTATAATAGATCTCGGACAGGACAAGCAACCCTCCCGTTTCGGATTGAGACATAATGTTTATCTTGTTCTCTGTTCGTGAAATGACATCAACTTGCCCGGATGCCATTCCTTCCAATGACTCACCTTGATATTTAAAAATAATTGCAGTATTGGAAGGGTCAAACCCGTTTAATAGAGTTTCCATTAATGACTCTCGCTGCGTTTCAACTGATTTTACATTTCCCACGATCCATGCTTTAGGAAGAACATTTATATTCTGAAAAACTCCGGGTACATCTTTCAAAGGGATAAAGTTAGGATTGTTTATCTTTTTGCGAGTTAGGACATATTTCACATTCAGCATATCCAAAATATGAGGGCGGCTAAATCCTTTAGCATCCATAAGGTCTTGGTAATTCCTGAGTTTAATTGGTCTATAGCCACCAATGCTTTCAATATTCCAATAACTGTATTTATTGGAATTCAATTCATCAGCAGGAAAGATCCTGAAATGATCTTTATCATTCTTAAGATATTTCACAATCAGATCTTCTTGAAATAAAATATCCATATTTTTTGATGGTTTTAAATGTAGGAATTCAACATTGACAATCCAGATGTCGAACACTGCCAAACCAATTATCAGGAAACCAAAAATTTCTTTATTTATTTTTTTGTGAATAATGCCCCAAATCAGTCCTAAGGAACCTAAACTCACAGCTAAAGCTAATAATAACCCTTTTTGGAAAAGTTCAAATCTGACCTTTTGCAATTGTGACAGGATAGTAGGGCTGTATCTCGCATCTTTTGCTACACTAAAAGAAAAAACAGATTCTCCTATCATCAGGAATAAAACGGACAAACCTGCTATGCCGCCTGCTACGTAAAGTACTTTTTTAAAAGAATCTTTTTCATCGACTCTTTCCATTAATGAATCAAATCCAAATGCAGCAAGGATTGGGATGGTTACCGCCAGTAAAACATAGATCATTGATGGAATTCTGAATTTAGAGAAAAAAGGGAGAATGGAGAAGAAAGGCTTAAATAATATTGGGAAAAATGATCCAAATCCAGTGACTAAGACCAAAATAGTTGTGATCCAGAAAAATAAACTATTTTTATCAGGCTTTTTAAGTAAAGCACCTAAAATAGCTAAAATAATGGCTACCAAACCGAGATAATGGGTGGATTGGGTGAAAGGCATGAAACCCCAATAAGCCGCTGATTTCAAATCTCGAGTGGAAAAATTTTGCAATCCATAATGATAAGGGAAAAGGAAAGAAATAGTTTCCTTCGGATGAAACGACCATTGTGTGGCATAATTCCAATCTGTCCCGGACTCTGTTTGCCCTGTTTGATCAAGGATAGATTTTGCACCACGGGTCGAATGTTTCTGAAACTCATAAATATCTATATATGGATCAGAAACCATCAATAACGCAAGAAACAGCCCTACTAAGATACCGCTGATCTGTTTCCCACTAACCTTGGCTGAAAATAATTTTTCTTT
>CAWVTW010000034.1:0-13550 GCA_963933175.1 uncultured bacterium | reverse complement strand
GTGATAAATTTGATTGGGAAGTTTGATTCTGTCTGCCAGTGTTTTACAGTCTCACTGGTTGAATCTGTTGAGCCATCATCAGACACAATAAACTCAAATAGCTTCAGATCAACAGATTGTTCCTGAAGTGAATTATATAAGTATTTGAGTTCATCAACACGATTGTAGGAAGGCGTGATAATGCTGATGATCGGTGGAAGCCCAGCCATGTTAGAAAGTTAATCTCTTGAAATGAATCGGCGGATTCGGTTTTCTTGTCCTTGTGTGGATCTGGTCATTAATTCTCCCAATAAGCCGATGGAGAAAAATTGAATCCCAATGATAATGAACATTATACCAAACATAAGTAATGCCATGTGCTTAGAAAAGGGTTCCCCCAAAGCATATTTGAAATACAGAACAAAACATTCGACAATAAATCCAACTTTTAGAAATCCGATCCCAAACATGCCAAACAGGTGTAGTGGCTGTTGTGTATAGCGATTTAAAAATAAGATCGTAATCAAATCAAAAAATCCATGAAACATTCGGGATCCACCATACTTGGTTTCACCAAATTGTCTTGCACGATGATTTACCACAATTTCAGTGATTTTGAATTTCTGTTGTCCTGCCAGTGCGGGGATGTAACGATGGCGACCTCCATAAACTTCTATCGATTTTACCACAGCTTGCTTATATCCTTTTAATCCACAATTGAAATCGTGGATCTTCACACCCGTCATCAATCTTGTTACAAAATTAAATACTTTAGATGGGAGAGTTTTATTTAGTGGATCATGGCGCGTTTTTTTCCATCCAGAAACAAGATCCCACCCATCAGATAATTTTGATATTAGGTTAGGAATTTCTGCAGGATCATCCTGAAGATCAGCATCCATGGTAATAATATATTCGCCAGTAGCAACTTTAAAGCCCTCTGACAAAGCGGCAGCTTTCCCATAATTCCGATAGAATTGGAGCAATTTAAAATTGGAATTCTTTGTACAGAGATCCGACATCCATTCCGTTGAACCGTCGGAAGACCCATCATCAATAAATAATACTTCCCATGCAGAATATGTGGATAGGTTATGCTCCAATTCCCTTACTAATTCCGGTAAGGATTCTTTTTCATTCAAAACGGGAATAACAACTGATACATTCATTTTTAAATTTGTAATAATTTCCATACTTTTTTCAAATTGAGATGTGTTTGAGTTCGAGTTCGTCCATTAATTCGAATTTTTACAGACTGAAATGAATTGTCATCAATAAACGTTGCACCAACAAGAGCATTGGATTCATTGTCCAAATCGTTCTTTTCAAAATTAAGGTGAATACTTTGCTCATCACTCATTCCTGCATTATTAAATTTCTTTTCATAATCCGGTTGGACACCCCATAAAATTTCAGTTATATGTTCTGGCTCCACAACTTGTAAAAATGGAAAAAACTCAAGGATCTGAGCATAGGTATATTGTTTATGATCAATCAAATTTCGAGCAGTTACATTTTGTGGGGTTAACCACATGAGTAATGCCTTTCTACCCAATGGATCTTTGAATTGCAAAAAAGAACTGTCATGCTGTGATATAAATGTAAAGGTCAACGCACCGTGAATAGTACCTTGTGAATCAATTTTCCCTTTTCCGGTACAGGAAATATATTCTTCCAGAAGATCATGATAGGTTCTTTGAGTTACTGGGAGTAAAAATTGTGTGCCTGAACCAGCACATCCTGCAAAAATAAGCCAACAAAAAATAATGTAACGAAACATTCAATCCTGTTTTTCTACTTGGTGGATTTTCGGGATAGTTTCTTTGGATTTGGCTTTTACCACTTCCTCCAAATGTTCCTTGATGGTTTTATTTTCTGCGTCTATACTTAAGGATTGTTGTATAAAATCCACGGCCTCTTCATAACGATTCATTTTGAAATAGATCCATCCGATCGTATCTAAATATGGCGCTGATTTTGGCGCTAATCGAATCGCATTCATTGCAAGTTCAAGGGCAAATTCCACATCCTCCCCTCTTTCAATTAAACTATAGGCATAATTATTGAATGCTTGGGCATCGGTGCTGTCTGTTGAGATTAATTCCATATATAATTTATCCGATCTATCCCATTCACTGGTGGTATCATAGATGAGTGCGAGATTATGTTTTGTATTTCTCGATTCCGGAAAAATAGCTAACGCTTGAGTAAGATGAATTTTAGCATTCACATAATCTTTGAATTGGTAGTATGCTGTCCCTAGGAGATATTGCATGGTGAAATCCTGAGAAAATCGATCTAAATGTGGGCTTAATGCTAAAATCGCTTCTTCAGGCTTCTTTCCACTCAAGGCCATGACAGCATTATTAATAAATCCACGTGGATCATCAGGGAAATGATCAATAATCAGCTGGTTATATAAAATAGCTTTTTCATTCTCTTCTTTATCTAATAAAAGAGAAACGATACGATGTAACACATTCACATTCAGGCTGTCCATTTCAAACGCATCAAACATAACATTCAAAGCCTTTTCAGGATCTTTTAATTCTTCATAAAGGGCACTTTTCTGTATCAGTAATTCTGTGGTTGTTCCTTGAATATTTTCGATCCGACGGATCATGTCCAAGGCCACATCAAATTTGCGGCTGAATAGGGTAAGATCCCGAATCGTTTCAAGAAATTTAATATTGTCAGGATCATCTTCTAATAATAATCCGCATATTTCCTCAGCCCGGTCAAAACTGCTGGACGTTAGAGCAATTTGAAGTGCCTGTTCCAATCCGTTGATCGACATGGAATTGATTTGATACCCTTCAATATAATAATCAATTGCCAAATCCCATTTTTTTTGGAGCCTTGCAAGATCAGCCAGAGTAAATAAATAATCCAGATTGTCAGGATCAAGTATTTTTAATTCTTTAAAGACCAATTCCGCATCGATGAATTTATTTTGGGCGAGATAAAGTTGCCCCAGCATCTCCCGAGCTTCTAAATCTTTTGGGTCAAGGTCCAAAGCGATCATTAAATGATCTTCAGCTCGTTTTCCTTTTCCCAAGCGGCGATAAGCATCTGCTATTGATATATGAATGGTTGCTGCATTGGGGTCTAAATCAATCGCATCTTGAAACTCCAAGACAGCTAAAGCATAATTGCCCTGATTCATTAAGAATTCACCCTGCATAAAATGATGCAAGGCTATTTCTTTTTCTTGTTCGGTATTCGCTGATAAAAAAGCGAAACAGGTCAAAATAAGAAGAAATTTGTTAATCATTTTAAGTGGGTGCAATTGTTGCATCATCATTATTATGAATTTTAATCTGATTTCCACCTAATTGTTTCGCATCATACATGGCTTTATCAGCAAGGTCAATCAGATCTTTCATATTTTCTGAATGGGTTGGATATAAAGACATACCTGCCGATATAGTCATCCGAATACTCTCACCATTCATAGAATAAGGATAATCGGCAATATTATCTACAATCCTTTGAGAAACAACCAAGGCCATTTCAGGCGTAGTATTAATTAAAATTATGGCAAATTCTTCACCACCATAACGAGCAACTACATCAACGGTACGAACATTTTCCGACATTATTTTGGCTACGGTTTGAATCACATAATCCCCATAAGGATGCCCCAATGTATCATTGACCCGTTTAAATTTATCAAGATCAAATATAAGGGTAGCCATATGGTGCTGAAAACGTTTTGCCCGTTGAATCTCTTCCGAAAATCGTTCTTTATAAGTTTGATGATTTAAGAGTTTAGAAAGACCGTCATGAGTAGCATTTTGGTAAATTTTTTCGTATTCAATAAGCCAATTCAATGATGCACCCATCACCCGTCCAATTAATGTAAGGTTTTGTTCATCTGCTTTGGTATAGGGCTGGCCTGTTATTCGTTCAATGAAGAGAGAGCCGCGACTTTCTCCATAAGCTATGATGGGGACACCCAATACAGATTGAAAATCAGTTGGTGCTTCATTTGAATTAAACCTGGCAACATTTTCATGTGATTCTTTCCAATTTTGTGAAAGAACGACTTTTTCGCTCACGGTTGGTAATCCATGAAGGGTACCATGGCTGGGGAATTCAGTACCTTCAACAAACTCATCTTTAACCCCATCTACCAATTTAATTATAGAATTCAATTCTATTTCACTTTTTAAGGAAATAGTTAATCTATCATAATAGAAGAATGTCCGAATTAAATACTTGAAATGGTCTAGCACCTGTGATTCATCTGATTTAAAATTAAGTTCAGAAAGAATTTCAATGATTCGTGATTTATTTTCTTCTCCCATGATATGTTTTTCTAGAGATTCTAGGCTTCCTAATCCATGGGAGATGAATTTTCCCATTGCCTGCAAGACTGATTTATCTTTATCCGTCATATCAGAAAAATGATCGATTCTTGTTAAAACAAATCCGGCGATGGAGCCATGAAGGGAAATTGGACTTCCGATGACACATTCACTTCCTCGCCATGGTTTATCATCGAATAATTCATTCCAACCATCTTTATCATCCTTTTGATAAACTGTACTAGTATTTTTAAGGATAGAAGAAATAATTGAATTATTTGAGGGAATTGAATCTAGAAAGTCATCTGTGTGTGAAGCTTGTAAAGAAAAAATACCCGCTTCAGGATCAATCATATAAATTGCCGAATCAAATTTTGGGTTTATGGCCTTTACAGTTGATAAAACTATTTTTTTCAAATTTTCATAGAGGTGATTGGTTGTCTTTAATTCTGTTTGATAGGTGGTGGATTCATCCGATTGCGTTACCTCTGCAGCTTGGGATGGAGAGGATGTTAATGATCCTAAAAGTTGACTGTATATCATCAAGATTACAATGATACCAAGCAATATTGAATATCTCAGTATCTCGGAAAATTTGGATAAAGATTCAGGGAGAAATAAAAAGATAAATAGTACAAAGCAAAAGGCAGCGAGTGCCCTGGTAAAAGTTGGTAGATTGTTTATTGTTGACATTATACAAAAATCCCCGTCTTTAAAATTAACAAGTTTAGACGGGGATTAAAACCAGTTTGGTGATGAACTCAAAAATTAATCATTCACAAAATGCATCTGCTTTGAGAAATCTTTTTTAGATTTTATTTTATTATTTTCTAAGGTTGAATCTGCATCTGCCAAATCAGGAGTGCGATTTTTCACATTTTGTAAAGGTGGGTTTGAAAGACTTGGAACAGAATCTTCTGCATAAAATTGAGTTTGTGATGGGATGCCACCGTCTGCCGGCGAAACCAACTGCATCGACACAAAAACAAAAGCAATCACTAATCCAGTCATTAGAGATGCATATATAGGTGTAAATCCAAAAATAGTGCGCTGAGAAGTTATTGGAATATCAAGACGAGTATGATCTGATTGAATCCGGGCCAAAAGACGATCATTGAAATCAGGAGAGACTATCACCTTGGGTATGGTTTTCATTTGCGCCATGTTCGTTCGGATGGATTCAACAAGTCCTCTTGCATCCGGATTTTCTTCGAGATAGGTTTCGAATTCTTTCCGCTTGGAAAGGGATAATTCATTTTCGATGTATTCCGAAATTAAATCTTCAAATTGGTAACGATTCATCAATATTATTACTCCTATTTTATCTTAAGTCTTTTAGATCGACCTGCAATTGCAAGCGCGCCCTGTTAATTCTTGATTTGACTGTCCCCAATGGAACATTAACAATACTACTGATGTCGTCATAAGAAAGTTCCTGAATATCCCTTAAAATGATCACTGTTTTAAAATGTTCCGGTAATGCATGAATGGCAGCCTGGATTCGTTTTTCTGCGAATTCACTTTGTACTTCCTGACCTATTTCCGGTTGAATTGCAGGTAAGTCATAGTCCCGATCATCTCGAGTCATCTGGCTCAATAGAGTAGTTTTACGTCTCTTTCTTTTTCTTAATTCCGTGTTGGCAAGATTTCGAGCAATGGTATAGATCCATGTGGAAAATTTAGCGATCTCACGATAATAATGTTTTTTCACATACAATTTCAGCATGGTGTCTTGCACCACATCTTCTGATTGTTCCCTATCACCAAGAAATTGGAAAACAAAATTGATCAATCGATCTCGAAATCGATTCACTAGTTCGATATACGCATTTTCATCACCAGCTTGGAACCGAGCGATCAATTGTTCATCTGTGTAAACAAAAGGTGCTTTTTGTTTATCCAATGACATGTCCGATAAATTGAATGAGTTCTGTTTCATCATTACTGTAACTTGTTTTTTGCCTTTTATCAATATTTGCTAATTCATTTAAAGCACATTCCAATTTTTCCTGTGAAAATCCACGAGCATACTGTGGAATTTGCTTCTTTACCGATGGCGGTATTGGCATATAACCACGCGGTTCCCCTAAAGTTCCATTATTCATTTTAGCAAAAAGCATTTCCTGAAAAAGAGTTGTGAGTGGATAAATAAGTGAAATCATGGTATCATTTGATGTGATGATGGTCTTTCCCAGTGCCATGGCTTTATCGTAGTTTTTTCCTCCCAAAGCTTGCAGGAATTCCCATCGCTGCCGGTCCCGTTTCCAACCGGAAAACATATCAATATCTTCCGAATTAATGGTATCTCTAGCTCCAGTCCAAAGGCACACTTTTTCGATCTCATTATTCAGGTGTGCCACTGAATCACCGGCCATTTCTACCATAACATTCACTACACTGGAATGAGCCATTTTTCCCCGTTCCTTAAAAAAGAAATTTGCCCATTTTTTCAAATCCTGAGCATATGGCGTTTGAACGTCAATAATACTGATGATTTTTTCAATTTGAGTTAAATATTTGGATTTGGCCATCCAATCATCATTAATCAGTACCAAAATATGATTTTCCATAGGGGATTTACAATATTGTATTAAATCATCAATTGGTTTCCCCTTCAACTGCTGAGGGTTTCTTAAAACAAATAGTTTTTTACTTGAAAAAAGGTCACTCATTGTGAGACGATCCATTATCTCCTTCCCTTTCATATCATCTGGAAGCATAAGCGTTTGATCCTTATCTGAATCACCAAAAAAAGTTTCTGATACTTTTTGAATAAAAAAAGTTTGAAGGAATTGGTCATTTCCTTTTAGAAAATAGACTGGGTGAATATTCCCAATCTTCAAGTCATTGATAGCGTCTTTAACTTTCATTTTGGGTCTGTAAACTCACGATATAAACAGCAAGAAATGCAAAAACAAAACTTGAGAGTCTTTCAGTAACCAAAACCTTTAATGCCGGAATGTTTGCCCAGATGATCGTGGTGAGGAATCCCACCAATAAACCGGCGATGATGCCCTTGCGCGTAGTCTTTTTCCACCAGAGCGCCATAACCAAAGCAGGGCCAAATGCTGAGCCTAATCCACTCCAAGCATAACTGACCACGCCAAAGATCTTTTTGCCTTGAATTTCCGAAAATATGGCAATTCCGTACGCTGCCAAACCAAGAACAACAATCATAATCCTACTCAATTTTACCAATGCTTCCTGAGAAAGATCTTTCCCAAGATATTGATGATAAAAATCTTCCGTTACGGCGGAAGTTGACACCAATAGCTGTGAGTCTGCCGTAGACATCATGGCTGCAACAGCGCCGGAAATGAAGAGTCCTGCAAGAACAGGATGTAGCAGACTTTTGGCTAAAAGCGGCATGGATTGTTCCGGATCCATAGTAAGAAAGGATTCCGGGCCAAAATAGGCCAATGCTACAAGCCCCACTAAAAATGCACCTGTTATTCCCGGCAACGCCCAAGCAATTGCAATTTTACTCGCTACTTTTACATCTTTGGAACTCCGGATTGCCATATATCGAATTACCAGATGTGGTTGACCAAGATATCCTAATCCCCAACTTAATCCACCCAATGCAGTTATGAGTGCCGCAAAACCATCTTTACCGCCAAAAAAGGAACCGTTATTATTATTAAAAACCGAATTCGCAGCCGCTAAACTGTCAGAAATGGTTATTCCGGATTCTGATAATTCAATATATCCGGCAATAGGCAAGATGACCAAAGTCCCGATCATGAGAATTCCCTGGAGAAGGTCCGTCCATGCGACAGCGTAGAACCCTCCCATGAGTGTATAAATAATGATGATGGCTGCGCCGATAGAAATCCCGGTAATGGGATCTAAATCAAAAAGTGAATTTAGTACCTTGCCGGAAGCATGAAATTGTGCCGAGACGTAAAACAGAAAGAAAAATGCGATGATGAAAGAAGAAAACAGGCGGATGATATTGGAGCTATCATTGAATTTTCGGTGTAGGTATTCCGGGATAGTGAGGGCATCATATTTTTCCGTTTCTTCCCGAAGCCGTTCAGCGATCAAAAACCAAGATGCGATTATACCAAGAATAATTCCAATTACAGCCCAGGATTCGCTTAATCCAATGGTTATAGCAGCTCCGGGCAGTGCCAATAAAAGCCAAGCTGATTCACCGGAAGCCCGTTCAGAAAAAGCAGTAACCCATGGACCTAGTTTCCGTC
The DNA here is from genome assembly GCA_963933175.1 of uncultured bacterium. Lineage (GTDB taxonomy): Bacteria > Fidelibacterota > Marinisomatia > Marinisomatales > UBA1611. Next base: position 5,056 of record CAWVTW010000034.1, on the reverse strand, counting down.
CGGCCAGTAAATAATCTTCCTGGGTTTTATTAAATTTGAATGTCCAAACGCCAACACCCAGTAAAAATGCCAAGTAAAGAATAAAGATAATGCCAATCATATCCATATTAAACCACCAAAGTTATGAGTCCTACTACAAGGCAATATATCCCGAAATAATGAAATTTCCCCTGCTCCAACCAACCAAGGAGCCATTTAAGCGCCACCACGCCTACCGCGAAAGAACTGGTCAGCCCTGCCAAAGCAACCGGGATGGGCATTTGAAATCCACCGCTTACATCCAATGCAGTTAAAAGCCCCGCACCACCGATAGCAGGAATTGCTAATAGAAAAGAAAACCGCGCCGCTTCTTTTGCAGATAAACCTAAAAATAGTGCGGCGCTGATAGTCATACCACTTCGGGATACACCGGGAATAATAGCCATAGCCTGGGCACAGCCAATCAAGATGCATGTTAAAAAAGAATGGTCTTTATCCTGACGATTTGCAAAAGATGATCCAAAGAGAACAACTCCGGTAAAAATGAGTGCGCCCCCAACAGCCGTTACATTTTCAAACAGGGAATCAATTAGATCTTTAAACCCCAGCCCAATACCAGCTGCAGGCAAAGTCCCGATTAGAATGTACATAATAAATATTTGTGTCTTTTTTGAAGCAAGCGATAATATTAAGGATTTTATGTCATCAAAAAAGATCACAAGCACACTGGCAAGTGTTCCAAGATGAACAAGAATCTCAAATTCGTTTCCTGGTTGTTCGATACCCAGAATTGCCTGACCCAAGACCAAGTGTCCGGAACTGCTGATTGGTAAAAATTCAGTAAATCCCTGGATAATGCCCAGGATAGTTGCTTCAAGTATGGTCATAAGATAAAATAAAGTGGTGGGAATTTAGACGAGTGAAACGGAATCGGGTATTGGTAACTGTAAATTAGTAACGTGTTAATAATTAATTTGTAATTGTGTTCCAGATTATTAGCAGTATCCCAATAATCCAATCATTCGTCCAGCTTTTTTTCCGTTTCGACGATATGAATGATATTTTTCTGCATCACAATAAGTGCATTCGGTTAAAGTTGTTATTCTCTCACGTTTAAATCCATTTTGAACTAATTGGTGCAATGCCAATTTCTGGAGGTCAATTCGATACTTTCCAGCCCATTTCTTTTCAATAAAATTTGAATCGAATTGATTGATCACATCATCACTTACTTCAAAACAACATTTTTGAATTGACGGACCAATCAAAATATCAAAATTAGATAAAGATATTCCCTTTTCTTCTATCTGCTTTGCGGATTGTAGTAAAATTCCATTAACCAATCCTCGCCAACCAGCATGAACCAAACCAAATACCGGATCCAACTGATGAACGAAATAAACGGGCATACAATCCGCTACCTGGATAGAACAAACTAAATTTGGATCTGAAGAAAAAATACCATCTGTATCTAAAATTCGACCCGCTTCCATCGAAAATAATATATTTGTGGAATGTGTCTGTTTAGGAATGATAAGAGAATCAGAATTAAACCCAGTTTGATGCGCTAGATCTTTTCGCCCTTCTAAACCATCAGCATTGAAGGATTTATAAGAGAAAATAGCCTTAATATTTTGATTGGAAAAATGGTGGGAATAATCCACCCAGTCTTTGTGAATCATTCAGATGTATGACTATAAATAGTGCCATCATAGACACCGATATTTTTCAATTTATTTTGGGTGTATTCCAACACTTGGGCAGAACCATTTTCATTCCTATTGGCACCGATAAATTGGATCGATGTCTGTTCGCCATGAAATCCACTATGTTTGCGAAGTTTATCCATGAATTGTCTTCTGTTCATAACTCCTGAACTTATTATGGATTGCACGAATGAGGCATGATCCATAGCCATAATGTGATAATTAGTAATTGAATTATCGTTACTAAATGTATTAGCTGAATTCACGTTCGTAATAATTCGCATACCTTGTACGTGGGGACCGATCAATTCCTGATTCAATATGGCCATATCCAACCAATTTTTATTTCCAAAAATCATGGTTTTCAAATTATACATGGGAAATTGAGTTCCTACATAGGTGAGTTCATCTTGTCTAATGGGAATATACATGGCATGGATAGTTTCAAGAACCACTTTGGCAGAATCCTTCCTATCCATTTTCTCTTCTTCTTCAGGAATTTTATAGAAATCAGTTACATCCACATCAAAAAGCGCATCTAAACTGTCAATTGTTAAGTTCATAGCATCTTGATAGGGATCTTTTTCCGGCAAAAGTGTCCATGCTATTTTTCGAATGGATTTGAATTGGCGTAATATATTTTCCGGTTTTTCAATATACCATTCCGTTGCCACCGGGTCCACTCCCAATTGGCGACATTCCTCTAAAAAATGATCTGTCATGGCTTTTAATCTGCCATCACCAGGTGATAATACAGCGATATTTTTGAATCCCAATTCAGTGATCATCATCTGGGCAGTACGACGAGCAATAGTTCTGGAAGACGGTGATAAAAAGAAAAGGTTTGGAGCAATGTCAGACAGTCCGGGTGCCCCTGAATTAGGTATCAAGATAGGTAAAGAAGATTTGAACCCGGCCAAGGTCAAAACCTCTTTTTCTAATAGTGGACCAATAATACCAATAATGTTTCGATCAGACTGGAGCGATTTCACAATTTGCAAGGTATTCACGCCATCTCCTTTTGAGTCGAAAACCAGGAATCGTATGGAATGTACAGAGGATATATCATCCAGATAATCAGCCAGTCCTAATAGATAAGATTGGCCTAACTCTTTTTCAGGTCCCGATAAAGGGACTATGACCCCTAGAGTCACTGAGCGGGGAAAACTGCTGGGTTTTGTATTTTTTATTGTTGAATATATGTGGAAAAAGGATTGTGGAAAAACTTCCATATCTATTCCATTTAAAGCTAGGGAGAAATCATATGCATCTCCGTTTATCCAGGATAGGTATGCACGAGCCAAGTTAATAATTGCACGATTTGTTGGATTTTTTTCCCTGAAAAGGATCCCCTCTATTCTTTCCTCTTTTAGCCCATTGCCTATACAAATGATAAGTCGTTGGTCTATATCACTCAATTGAAGAGAATCTTTAGCTGTTGATCGAATCGATAAATAGTTTTGGAACGCTTCGCTATTTTTCCCTTGAGATAAGGCGATATCCCCCATCAAAAGTAACGTATGGTTCTGGTAGGGAGATCCAGGAAAATTCGAAAGGACGGATTTAGCAGATCGAACTGCATCTCGCCATTTATTTTGTTGGTATTGAGATTTGGCTAACATGAGCTGAGATGCGGGATCCCGATAATCTTTATCTGTGATTAGGATGGATGAAAAATATTTTTCTGAAAGACGATATCTTTGTTCCTTGTAGGTTTGAACTGCTACATCAAATTTGGCATAATAGGTCAAGGTGTCAAACCCGTCTGCCTTTAGAAGATTTAGAATTAAGATTAAGAATATAAAGTTAGGATATTGCATGATTTATCTGGAATGAAACCGATATGAAATTATAAACTCTAACACCTGGATGGAATAATTGGTTTCACTGTTTTTTCCAGCATATTATGACCTACCAGCCCTCATCTGCAATGAAGATAGATTAAACTGGCGAGAAACAAAACTATATTTTATTTATTAATGAACGTTAGCTTGCCATTCTCAAATTGATAATAGACTTTTTTCCCCATTTCAGCCCCGTACACCCATTGTTCGGCTATGCCATGACGGCTGGATGTATGATTCAATTCATCCGGATTCCCAATTGAAATTCTAACTTGTCTTTCAGTCATTCCTATTTCAATTTCTTTATTCAAAACTTTATCAGTCATTTCTTTCCCCCATTTCCGGGGCAATGGATCCGATGTATAGTAGTGATCCTGTACTCCCACACCACCTTCTTCTCCATTATATCGAACAAATCCATCCAATTCGTTTTTAGCTTTTATCTTTAACCACACAGGATGACCATAATCCCGATTCTGATATGGGTGAACATCCAAAACAGTTACAGATTCGAATCGTTTAAAATCATAATCAGCAAAAGAAAAAAATCCTTTGAAGTCCAAGGTATTGTTCAGCCAAATAGTTTTCCCAATCATGGCTTTGGCTTCGGCCAATGCATCATTAAATAGAATATAACTTGGAAATTCAGGAATGTCACTATCATCAAAATTGAACAACATTTTATAGCGACGATCTTTCTCATCTTTAATGATCAGAAAATCATTTTTCCAGGTTTCATACGTTCCAAGGATTGTATAGGATTTATTCTGGAACTTATGGTAAGGACGAAACTTTTTTTTATAAAGTTTTGACCAAACACGATTAAAACTGGCCGTTCGTTTGTATTTATCATCCAGATCCACAAAATAGATCGTTTTCCCTGTCCACGGATTGAGGGAAACTTGAATCTCCGGTTTCTGGAAATAGGAACAAGCAGACAAAAATACTGCTGCAGTGATTATTGTAATCTTGCTTGGCATTATGGGGCAGAATTTGAGCCTATTTATTAAAAAAGGAAACCTCACAAAAGACTGGTTTCCAAAAACACCACTATAGAGGTTTCCCTTTTTTCCATTCACCAACAATTTTTTCCCCATTTGAGTTAATAAATGTTCCATGCCCGTCCATTTTGCCATCTTTAAACTCACCAATATAACTGGTTCCATTTTTATATGTGAATGTACCCATGCCATGAAAGTTATCGTCCATAAAATCACCTACAAATTTGTTGCCATTTGAGTAAGAAAATATTCCTGAACCATTTTTCATGCCATCCAAAAACCTCCCGCTATAACTATTCCCATTTTGATATGAATATACCCCGTTACCTGACATTTCACCACTTCTCCAATCGCCCACATAGGTCTCTCCATTTAAATAAGCAAAAGTTCCTTGGCCTTCCTGTTTATTGTTTTTCCACTCGCCCTCATAAAGGCTTCCGTTCGCATATTCGAAAGTACCATTACCGTGAAGGTAATCATCTTTAAAATCCCCATCATATTTGTTTCCTTCTGAATAAATTAAAGT
>CAWVTW010000033.1:0-13692 GCA_963933175.1 uncultured bacterium | reverse complement strand
TGAAAAGTAGCAATGATTTAGTTGAAACTACAACTAATATTATTCCCACTCAATGGTACCTGGCGGTTTGGATGTGATGTCATATACCACGCGGTTAATTCCAGGGACAGAATTTACAATTCGGTTGGAAATCTTGGATAAAGTATCTGCGGGCATTCGATACCAATCTGCAGTCATGCCATCAGTACTGGTAACTGCACGAATTCCAAGTAAGTTTTCGTAGGTACGTTGATCACCCATAACACCTACAGTTTGAACCGGAATAAGTACCGCAAAAGCTTGCCAAATATCATTATACAATCCATCTTCATGAAGAATATCCATGTAAACTTGGTCTGCATCCTGAAGAATCTGAATCCGATCTTCAGTAATCTCACCAATAATACGTACAGCTAAACCAGGTCCGGGAAATGGATGGCGTTCGATCAAGGATTCCGGTAATCCTAACTCTCGTCCCACATTTCGAACTTCATCCTTAAATAGTTCCCGTAGTGGTTCCACTAATTTAAATGTCATATCATCGGGCAATCCGCCTACATTATGATGACTCTTAATCACATGTGCAGTCTTCCCTTTACTCACACCACTTTCAATCACATCGGGATAAAGCGTTCCCTGAGCTAAAAATTGCATATCACCCATTTCACTGGCAATCCTATCAAATGAATAAATAAACTGGTTTCCAATAATCTTTCTCTTTTTTTCCGGATCAGTTACACCTTCCAACTTTGAGAGAAAAATGCCCGATTCGTCAAACATATTAATATTGACACCCAGACCAGTTTTTAATGCATTAACGCAATCCCGAGCTTCATTTTTTCGAAGCAATCCATGATCAATCAAAACAGCTGTGGACTGGTCTCCAATGGCTTTATACAATAATGCCGCAACCACAGTTGAATCCACACCACCACTGACGCCAACGAGGACATTCCCATCTCCAACTTGTTTTCTAATAAGCTCTATTTGTTGATCAATAAAATTCCCGGCTGTCCATGTTGGGGCGCAATTTGCAACTGTAAATAAAAAATTATGAAGAATGGTTTGACCTTCTTCAGTGTGAGCAACTTCCGGATGAAACTGCGTTGCCACGCGGGTTTGGGTTTCGTTTGCTATTGCAGCCACTACACCATTTGATGAATGGGCTAATGTATGCCAGCCATCAGGAATCTTGGAAATACGATCCATATGACTCATCCAAACTTTAGATGAACTTGGAACATTAAAAAACAAACCAGAGTTATCATCTATCTCAATTTCTGCAGATCCATATTCACCTTGCCCCGTGGATACCACAGCGCCACCATAGTGATGTGCCAATAATTGGAGTCCATAACAAATTCCCAAAATAGGTAAATCTGCATCAAGAATGGATTCATCAAATACCGGTGCTTCATCACCAAAAATACTTGATGGACCACCTGATAAAATTAATGCAGCTGGGGCACGGTCTAAAATTTCATGTAGGGGTGTTTCCGGCGGAAGAATCTCAGAATGTACATTTTGTTCCCGAACACATCGAGCGATCAACTGGGTATATTGGGATCCAAAATCCAAAATGACAACACCCTGTTTATGAATATTATTCATTGGGAAATTGACTATTGAGTTCATCCATATAGGATTCGTTTGTTACATTAAAATGGATGGGTGTAATACTAATATATTTTTCACGCACTGCTTTTCCATCCATGTCCATAGATTCATCTTTATCCACGATGTTTCCTTTCATCCAGTAATAAGTTCGTCCACGTGGATCAGTCCGCTTTTCAAATTCATCTTTGAAATATTGGTTACCCTGACGAGTTATTTTCACACCCTTTATTTCATCTGGTAAACAATATGGTACATTTACATTTAAAAGCGTTCCCTTGGGAACACCATTATATAAAACATGTTGTGCCACATCAATCGCCGCTTGTTTTGCACCTCTATATTCATCTGATTTATAGGAATCCAAACTGATGGCAATCGATGGTATCCCCAACATGGTCCCTTCTGTTGCAGCAGAGATTGTACCTGAATAAATAATATTCGTCCCAATATTTGAACCTGAATTGATACCTGAAATGACTAAATCCGGTTTTTGGTCCAAAATTGATTTTATGGCGATTTTTGCACAATCTGCAGGTGTACCGGAAACAGCCAATCCTTCAAAACCACCAGACCGCTGAACGGGAACAACCCGTAAAGGATCCGTTAAGGTAATGGCGTGACCAACTGCACTTTGTTCTGTATGGGGCGCAATCACAATTGGATCACCAATCTCGCTCATGGCCTCCCAAAGAGCTCGAATGCCCGAGGCGAAGATGCCATCGTCATTGGTGATGAGAATTTTAGGTCGACTCATGTAAGAAGAGAAATCAATGTGGATATTTTTTCTTTCATTTCACTTCTGGACACTATGTGATCAATAAACCCTTTATCCAATAAAAATTCTGACCGTTGGAACCCTTTGGGCAAATCTTGTCCAATCGTTTGCTTGATCACACGGGGGCCTGCAAATCCGATTAATGCACCGGGTTCAGCGAGAATAATATCGCCCAGCATGCCATAACTTGCTGTTACACCGCCTGTGGTTGGATCTGTGAGAATCGGAATATATAGTCCGCCATTTTTTGCAAATTTTGCCAACTTTGTACTGGTTTTCGCAAGTTGCATTAAAGAAATGGCACCTTCTTGCATTCTTGCACCACCGGAAGCACAGACCAATAATAATGGTACTTTCAATTCTGCCGCTTTTTGGATAGCACGGGAAACTGCTTCCCCTACAACAGAACCCATACTTCCTCCAATAAACTGGAAATTCATAATGCCAAGGATGACAGGCTCGCCATTGATCTTGCCATCGTAAACTTTAATGGCATCTTTCTCACCGGTATTTTTTTTGGCTGTAACGATTTGCTGATGGTACTTTTTCCCTGCCTTAAATTTTAAAAAATCTTCCGATTCCAAATTCTGAAATAAGTATGTTTCACTCCCACTATCTAATAGAAGATCCACATAAACTTGGGGAGTTACACGAAAATGATGGTTGCAATGGTGACAGACTGAAAGATTTTTCTCTAGTTCAGGTCTGTATAAAATTTCATTACAGGATGGACATTTATCCCACAAACCATCGGGGATAGATTTCTTTTCCGAATCCTTGATTTTTTTATCTTTTCTTTTAAACCATGACATAGTCTATAATGATTCTCATAATTATTTGCCAAAAATGGCACAAAATTCACAAATAATAATTACGCAAGGCAGCTAAAACTCTTCTCAATTCTTTAAATACATTACAATAGCATCTTCACCATCAGGATAATAGTCTTCACGAATAGCAATATCTTTAAACCCAGCATTTAAATATAGCTTGATTGCAGGGAAATTACCTCGTTTTACTTCTAAATATGCTGAAGAATCTTTTGAAATATTATCTAAAAAATGGTTTAATAATTTTTTGCCTATCCCTATTCCTTGTCGAGATGGATCAACAGCCATATTGATCAAATGAACTTCATTTGGATCATAGCGGAACATACAGTATCCAACTAATTCTATATCCGAATCAATCACCCATGTTTTTCTATCTACCTTCAAGCTGAGTTCATTAGAGATCATTGCCCTTGTCCACGCTGATTTTAAAAAAACACTTTTTTCGATTTGTAAAATCCTGGCAAGGTCTCTTTCTTCACTTGCTCGAATAATCATACTTTTTTATTATTCATTTCAAAAGGAGCAATGTATTCCGGTACTAAAGCATAGGGTTTTTCAATCAACCATTTATCTGAATAATAATAAGCTAATAAACCAACATTTTTTGCAGATGGCTTCGCACCTATAAACGAGTTTGTGTCGGTAAGAATTGATTCACAATTCCATTGGAATGTAGAAGAACTTAATTTTTCCCTAAACTCATCAATATCACCCACCACGGGCTTATCCATTACGTTGGGGAGATTATTTTCCCAATTAAACTCTTGGTAAAAAATTCTTTTCCCATGAGAAAAGGAAATTCCTTTTTCTGGAGCCTGCTTTTGTAAACCCAAAGCCATTGATGCAAGAGTTGGAACTGGAACTATGGGTAAATCATGAGAGTAAGCCAACCCTTTTGCTGTACCCAATCCAATCCGTAAACCGGTAAAAGTTCCTGGGCCAATGCTTACGGCAATCGCATCCAAATCACCTACGGTTTTTTGACTTTTTTCTAAAGCTGTTTCAATGAATTCGGGAAGAATTTCTGCATGCTTTCTATTGGCTAATTTTTCTACCACGCTCAATGTATTCTCTTTTTCTATGATCGCAGCACCACATATTGTGGAAGAAGTTTCAATGGCTAATATTAAATCAATCTTCATTAAGTAGACCCATTATCTCAATCTGTCTGCTGTCAGGATATCCATCCAATATAGAAAAATTTATTGTAATAACATTTGATGGTAATATTTTTTTAATTATATCTGCCCATTCAATCAATGTTATACCATCGTCCTGTGTTAAAAATGCTTCGCCGCCAATATTTAAAAAGTCTATTTCATTTTTGAGTCGATAACAATCTATATGGTACAAGTTATGCGGTTCCCCATCATATTCTGAAATTAATTTGAAGGTTGGAGACCCAACAGTATCTGTAATTCCCAACTCCTTGGCAAAGCCTTGTGTAAACGTGGTTTTACCAGTGCCTAGATTCCCAATCAAAGCCACAACCGATCCAACGGGAATTTTCTGTGCAAGTTTACCTGCTAATGTTTGAGTTGCTTCTTTTGAACTGCATTCTGCAATCATCAACCGCGTCCTTTCATGATGGCCACAGGTACCATCATTTCTTCCATAGAAACTCCACCATGTTGGAACGAATTCTTAAATTTTGATTGGTACTTATGGGCCTGATTTGGGTATATAAAATAGGCGTCATCTTTGGCGATAATATAGCTGGGCTGTGGACCAAAAACAGGTAATCGGAATTTTTCAGGTTCCTTGATAACGATTGCATTTTTTTCTTTCGTATTCAGGTTCCGACCATATTTGTAGCGGACGCCAGAAGATGCTTCCCTGTCAGCAGCCACCATCACATCACGTTGAACTCGAATACTACCATGGTCGCTTGTCAAAATAACCGTGAAATTATTTTCGCTTAATTTTTTTAACACCTGAAGTAACCAAGAATGGTTTAACCAGGATCTTACGGCTGTTCTATATCCAGACTCGTCCGGAACCATTTCCTTCAGCACATCCATTTGGGAACTTTTGTGTGCAAGAATATCTACAAAGTTTACAACTAAAGCTAAAATATCTTGTTGAAGGTAATCTTTAATTCTGTTTTGGAATTTTTTCCCTTCCTCTACAGCCCAGATTTTATGGTAATGAACTCGTTTATCCCCCAAACCCATTTTCTTCAATTGATCAATTAAGAATTGTTTTTCGTGCTGATTCAAACTAGTTGAATCATTTTTCATATCATCGCCCTGCTTGGGATATTTTTTCACCATATCATCCGGAAACAGTCCACAAAATATTGCATTTCTCGAATAGGGCGTTGCCGTTGGAAGTAAAGATAATTTATAATCTAGTTTGATGTTAAAAAATGGCTCTAATAGCTCCATCATAGATTTAAAATGATCATGGCGCATACAATCAACCACCAATAAACAAACTTTTTCACCTTTATCCAAAATGGGTTTGACATACTTTGGAACGATATCTACTGAAAGTGTTGGACGATTATTGGATTGCATCCAACTCTCATAATTCGACTCTATAAAGTTAACAAATTCCCTATTACATGTTTGAATTTGCTCCTTAAGAATCGGCCCTAATCCAGTATCATTGTAATTATCAAATTTTATTTGCCAATCAGTAAGACGATCATAGAGTCTCCACCAATCATCCGCATTCAATTCATTACTTAATTGAGCTTCAATTTCCTGAAATTCTTTCAAATAATCACTGGTGGCTTTTTCTTCATGTAATTTGATCTTTTCGAGCGCTTGTTTACAAGCCATGAAAATTTGACTTGGATTCACAGGTTTGATGAGGAATTGCTCTACTTGCCCCGTGATCGCTTCATCCATAAGCCATTCATCTTCAGTTTTGGTGATCATGATGACTGGCAAGGATGAACGGGTTTTTTTCAATTCAGCCAATGTTTCCAACCCATCCATTCCAGGCATGGATTGGTCCAATAAGATCAAATCGTAATTATTTTGTTCAGATAGGGCAATCCCATCCTGTCCATTGGCTGCTTGAGACAATATATAGCCCTTGTCTTCAAGAAATAAAATATGGGGTTTTAAATGGTGGATCTCATCATCGATCCAAAGGATATGTCCGCGTGTATTTTGCATAAATTAATGGTCTAAAATTTACAAATAAAACGAATGGAATCGGGAAAGTTCCATACAATATTATTGGATCTCTTAAGGACGCGATAGATGTGAAATAAGAAATTTTATAAAAATTTTGAGTTCCATATTATTTTGATGTCATAGTCCAAACACCGTCCCAATCCTGGCCTGGAGGATTATTTTTAAACATCATACATCGATCTATGTAAATAGCAGAGGGCGTTGTATTCCTTGATGTAAAATGATCTTCCATATCTTCAGCTTTTTTAAACAGGGCAAGAGCTTTATCCCAATCCTGCTGGTAATATTGGTCCAATCCATCTTCAAATGTTTTTACAAGATTGACCATATCATTATCAGCAGTTTCTTTTGCAGAAACCAATTCATATACTTTCACTGGAACGTTCTTCCCTTTTACTCTTACAAAATCCAGTAATCTAAACATGTATTTATCTTTAGCGGTTTCATAAATATTCTCTCCCACAAAATTGTACACGCCATATTGTTTTGCCGATGATTCCAGACGAGCAGCGAGGTTAACAGTATCTCCCATCATGGTATAATTCATCCGCATTTCAGATCCCATATTTCCTGTGACCATTTTACCAGAATTCAATCCGATCCGATGCTGCATAGAATAAATAATATCCGGCCAATCTGCTTCAGATTCCCATTTTTTACGCAAATCACCTAATGCTTCCTGCATTGCTAGTGCTGTTTTACATGATTTTTTTTCATGATCTTCCACATGCACAGGTGCCCCATAAAAAGCAACAATTGCATCTCCAATATATTTATCCAACGTCCCTTCATTGTCTAAAATTACCTTAGACATTACCGTCAGATACTCATTCATAAGTGCAACCATTTTCTCCGGCTCCAGTACTTCAGAAAAGGTTGAAAAATTCTGAATATCAGAGAAAAATGCTGTATGGTATCCTTCTACACCACCGAGTTTTGGTGCCTGTTTTTCTTCATACATTTTGTCCAAAACTTCCGGAGAAATGTAAGTTCCAAAAGTTTCTCTTAAAAATTTCTTATCTTTTTGTTCATGAAGAAATTGGAAAATGATATTGCTGGCATAAGTAAGCATCAATCCAGCAAGAGGTGCAACGATAGGCATCACATAGGATTCACCTGGTCCCGGAAGTACCACCTGTAATTGATCATAAAATTTACTGTGCAACGCTTCCGGTAAAATATTGGAAACAGTTGATTTCCAGAACCACCAATAATCGTTGGCGAACATTCCCATGGCAAAGGCATAATAAAATATTCCTTCTGATAGAATGACAATACCTGCTATAATAGGATGCAATTCAACTTTGGTTAATAGAATATAAGCCAAGGCACATAAACCAAATATTAAAAGAAAATTGGCTAAAGGGTAGGGTGAACCTTCATCCATATACCGTGTTATTTTGCCACCAAAAACTTTAAGATAATTATTGTGTAGCATGGTTTGGATCGCATTAGCATGTGTTTCCATCCCCGGCGTTAATTGACTCAAATTCAAATAATTATAAAAAGGGGTAGATTTTACATCGTGAAGAACTTCTACTGATACACCAAGTATTACTATCTTATTATAAAAAGGAGATTGAGTGATATCAAAATCTGATCCTAGGCCTAACATGGCCATCATTTCATTTCGTTCTGTCTCATCTTCAATTGCAAGCACCCATTCCGGGACTTGGCCGGGAATAAATTGGCTCATCCAATCAATATCTTCCGGAATATCATAATCCTGGGTATCTAAAACTTGAGATAAAGAATATCTTGGAAAGGTGCCCCAAGGTTTCAAGTCCTGTCTGCCAGGTATTTTGTACCCGGATGGAGGTCCATAATAATTTACCAGAAAATTATTAGTTCGCCCATAAGATGTAATATTTAAGGATCCAAAATTCCAATTCAAATTATTGGCATTATACGATGGAACGGCATCATCTGAAATATCACGAAATGCTTTTACACATTTTACTCCCAGAGTCAAGTATGCAACATCTGGCTCATGTGACATATATCCTGCAATGCTATATTGACGGGAGAATCCATCGATGTCTAGCATATCATTGATTAACCCTGTCTCCGGATTCACCTCCATGATCTCCGGCACTGGGTAGGCAATATAGTTTGGTGGTATACGAGTTGGCTCTCTAACCATTTTCACATCCATAACAACCCTGGTACCATTCTCTTGAGCTTTTTTAATGGATTCTGCCAAGATAACATCACCATGACCCGGGAGATATTGTTGAAATTCTGATGGCAAATTACCACTGACACTTCTTAAATATTCACTTCTGGCATCTGGAGAATCGAACTGAATATCGAAGGCAATCACTTTGGCGCCCGCACTGGAAAGGTTATCTACAACCCTTGCCCAAATATCACCTCGTGGATAAGGCCAAGGAACTTTATTATCTTTCAGGATGCGCCAAGCTTCGTCATCCACTTCTACCAGAATGACATCTGTCCCCTGATTAATAATGGTAGAATCACTGGCACGCCACCCCGTTAAAGGACCACGAACTGTATGAAATCGATAATCATACGTTTTTAATTCAAGAAAATCGAATGCGCCAACCCAATGGAGAAAGCATGTAATTAAAACCGCTCCAAAAGTCAATCCAAGGTCTACCACATGCTCTTTGATAAATTTTATAATCTTTTTGATCAAAACCTGTACCCAAGTGTTAGGTTAAATCCTGAACTGTTTATGGTCCAGTTTTCTCCAGACTCATCAACCTTACCATCATCATCATTATCTGACTCGTCGGTTTTATATAATTTGATATCATTCATCCGAATTGAACTGTTAAAAGTTAACGTCAATTTATTTAGAATATCCCAATCTCCACCAATTTTTCCACCATAAAGATTTGTTGACGAATCATCTGTCTCTCCATTGGTCATGAAATCTAAACCACCACGAAATCTTAATCGATTCTTAAATAAAGAATATTGTGCGTTGGTACTTATTGAAGTCCATGCGCTTTCATCTTTATATGGTTTATTATTTATATCCATATATGGAATGAATAATTGAGTTCTATTAAAAGATGTGGACGTTTTTAAGGGGAATTTGAATCGCGTAGAAAAAGTTGCAGAAATAGATTGAGTCTCTGCTTTTTGAAAAAGGAAATCATCTTCCCTTTCACCTACAAGGTTATCTTTATAAGCAATTGAATTTACATTAATAGACGTTGTTGTAGAAACTGATCCAAAATTCCCTGGTAAATTCACGGACCCCATGATATTTAGTGCCTGGGAATCTTCCCGACTATCTCCAAGGAAATTCCCGTATTGATCTGTATCGATAGAATCAATTCCGTTTGTTCTTCCAATAGATTGAATATTCATCACAATGGATGGTGCGCCAGGGCCAGGGACCAAGGTCGTGTTAAAAGAGACTGTTTTCGTCGCTACTGGATTAGCAATTAATTCTGATAGTTTATTATCCCTGTATTTATATCCTACCGCCATCATAAGTCTCCTCCCCAACAAAGATAATCGATCATTGAGTGTAAATTCACGAATATTATTTGTAAGATATGGGTTTCCGAAACTTTTATATTCTGATCCAAGTTGACGAAACTCTATTAATAAATTATTAAAAGAATAACTCCCTTTCATTCTAAAAAAATATGCCGAACTAGGCATATTTAAAATAGCACGGATTGGACTTTTTTCTTGAACAATTGGATCAATAGGAACAATGGGTGACATGTATAGAGGATGGATAGTAAAAATATCCTTATAACTTTCAATAAGATCACCAATCTCCTCAATCGGAATATCCATAAGTTTACCATCAACTAATGTATCCATCATCAGATCTAGCGAATCTGCATTCGCTGTACCTGCCCATATATTATTATTAGTTAAACTCATGTTCCATCCCGTTTGGAATAATATCTTTCTATTATCCAAAGCTGCTTCAAAATCAAATCCCAAAACAAGGTTTTCCTGAGGAGACCCGTCATCCCAATATTTACTTTTAATGGCAACCGTGTCACCCAAAAGGCTCAACGAATCAATTAATTGGGTCAAGGTATAATATTGAAGCGTACTATCACCAAGTACAGTAGTGTCAACCGTCATCAAACTTGATGAAGGCGCTCTCGAATCAATTTTTTCAAAATCATCCTTGGCTTTTAAAAAATGAAAACCACCTCTGTACTTATTAAATAAACTGAACCCCAAACGCATTGCAATAACATCTCGAGGAAATGTGTAACCATTACGGTTTATCTTAAATATACGGTTTCCATCCTCGTCGTATTTTATATCATCAGATAGCAATTCATATCCACCATCAATTCCAGTTTGGTATTGTATAGCTCTTGTGAATTTCCCATTCACAGATTGAAACTCGAAGGCCCCATTTATATCGAATGCTAAAAAGTCTCTGCCAAATATATTGAACCCATCGAACCCAAATCCATATTTATAATCCGCTTGAATATGTCGCCCCTTTACACGCTTCCCGTCCAAGACATACGGTGAAACAGATGGATAAACATCACCATTTTCGATCTTTAAATAATCGGTAATCTGCAGTGTAAGCGTGGTACGGTTTAACGGTTGGCCAAAAATTGATTCTCGGCTGGAATTACGAAAAGAATATCTCGCCTTAATCCAACTTAATTCACCATCAATCTTTCCAGAATTTTCTCTTTCATCAATGGAAATGGACGATGCAGTACTCGATGACCTTTTTGCTCTTAACGATCCTTTGTAAATGAAAGATTGTGCAGTATTCCCCATCCCTTTATTCACATTAAAAGACCATTCTACCGGCATGATATCCATTCCGTATGTTGTTTTAAACAAAAGTTTTATGCGATGTAACCCAACACCCAATTCTTCATCTGGAACTAGGGATAAAACATCTCCAAAAATAATTGTCTGATCCGTATAGTCTTTCCCATCAATCAAAATCTGGAAACTATTTTGGTCAACGTTGGCTGCGTTGAACAGCGAAGCAGAAATGACAATTTCATCAGGTCGATTCAGAGATCCATCCTCCGGAGATAAAATCAAAATATCTGATTCTACAAAATCCGTACCTGATCCCGTACTTTTCTTAATTTTCCCACTGGTAAAAGAATCATCTTTCTGCATAATTTGTGATCGTTTTACTCCGATGGATAATGGAGTATCAAATGGACTATTAGTTAAGGGGAGAGCAATACGTCCACCATTTCTTGCCGTTAAAATAGTTACATATTCTAGGCCAACTTCAGTAACACGATGTCTAGGAATAACTCCTACCCATTTTCCGCCTTCAAAAACCATACGAACTTCCTGATAACTCAATTCACCTTTATCTCGAAAAAAAAGGACCCCGTATGCAATGGGTTGTTGCGTAAACATAAGTTGTGAAATAATGACATCATCTCCCACGTAAACTTCGTTGGGAGTTTCATGATAATAAAGGTGGTTAGTTTGAGGAAAACTCCACCCAACAAGATACAGGGGCAACGCCAGAAATAATTTCTGTAAAGTGCGGTTTCGCATAGGGCGAAGTTTATTAGATTTTAACGGGAAGGAAAAAGACTATTGATATTCAATAATCATAACTTTTTGTTCACCATTTGGACCTTCTAAATAGATCTTAATTTGAGATGGTCCTTCCTGATCAGCACTTGGATCTTCGGGGATTGAACTGGGGTCTGTTTCACTCAATTCAAGAGTCCCATCGGGTATTGAAATACAAGACATACCTTCAGTCACGTCTACTTCTTCACCAGTTTCAGCATTCACAAGTCCTACAGTACCTTCAACACAAATTATCTGATCTCCGGTTACAGGGTCAGTTACTAACCAGAAGTCAGTCCCTTTTACAGATGCCACGGATGTAGGTGTCTGGATGACAAAATCTGTGTTTTGCTTATTAATAGTTGCACGAACTGTTCCAGAATCCAAATTAATCTTTTTGGAAATGCTAGCAGCAGTTCTCTGACCGGAGATGACCGCCTCAGTATTTCCTTTGAGTTTCAATGTGGATTTATCATCAATAAATATAATGGCTGCGAAACCCGATTTTCCTGTACGGATTTTGTCACCATCAGAAAGTATTGTACCAGCTTTTAAATCAAAAAATTCTGTTTTACCTATGGGCATGATTTCAACCAGTCCCTTCACTTTTGTTGCAACGGCAATTTTACTTCCTAATGCAATGGAAATAAAAAATAGAGAGAGTATAATTAATTTGCTTACTTTTATCATTCTACTGCAATGGATTGGACTTGGTAGGAATTGCTTATGATCTGATTTAAAAGATAATTAACACTGGATTCATCTACATTTATCCCATTTATTTCCAGTTGACCCGTGGGATTATAACCCTGTAGCTCATTCCCAGATCCAAATAAGGCATTAAACTGATCATCTCCTAAAGCCTGTTGGAGAGCCATAAGTATCGGGCTGGAAATTGCACCGGTTGATTCAATGGTGCCTGATATTCCAATTTTAAAAGCTGAGATTGAAGATATCATTTCTTCTGCTCCAGATGTTGTCGGCAAAGTCATCATCACTTGCCACGCATAAATTCTTCCTTCTTCCAGTGGATAAGCACCACTGAATGGATATTGAAAACTGTTTATATTATTGATGAGATACCAATCTTCTGTTTGATCAAAAGGTAAAACCCTTTGGTCTTCAATGGCATCTTCTAGAGAACTATGATTATTAGAATTATATTGAGCAACCCGTATGAATGACTCACATCCATTGCATGATTGAGAAAACCATTGAAATATTGGAAAAGTTGAGTAAATGATATTATCCAATGTATCTGATAAAACCCCTCCAGGTGTTTCCAAATTAATAGATACTGGAGATTGAACTATAATTGTTTTAGAATCAGAAACATAAACTTGGTCGCTTTCAGATTTCACTTGGATCTCAAAAGTATAGTCACCATCAGCAATCCGACCTGTTGTCAAAACGCTTTGCAAAATGGCATCTGCTTTGGACGGATCCAAACTTTCTATAACTTGACCAGTCAATTCAATGCTATTAGGTGGGGATGCCATATCATAAATAATAGCTGTTTCTGATGAAATATCCCTATTATCTAAAATAAGTGGAGCCTGTAGATCAAATAACCCAGTTTCTATTTCAATGATGGTTGTTGGAGCATTAATGCCTAATGATGGAGACACCATTGATGCTCTAAACCGGATTTTAACTGCAATAGGGTATACATCCGACTCAAGTTGGTAACGAAAAATTTGGACATTGGTTGCACCAGAATTCAAATCAAAACTGTTCACGTAATAGGTTGCATATTCATAGATATCACCGGAAAGAGTGACATTTTGAGCCAAAAGGGGTTGAAATAATCCCAAGG
>CAWVTW010000032.1:0-13818 GCA_963933175.1 uncultured bacterium | reverse complement strand
GATGTTAAAGATAGCTCCCATTCCTTTTCTTCAGAATAATCGTCACCTAATAATGATAATGAGAAATAATCTGTTTCATCCACAATAGCAGGTACGTTTTCTAATAACCCGTCGGAGTAATCCGGCGGTGCCACACAACCACCAATTAATAAAAGAAAACATGTCATTGCAGCAAGAATGAACGCTGAATCAACATGGCAATCTCGCTGATGACTAAAAATGCCTTGGTTGATTCGTCGGGAGCCCATAGAAATGATTTTTTTGTTATTTTTCATTCTTCAATTTCCTTTACGTCATTTCCACCCAGTTGCATATCCTTGATCTTATCCATAGGCTTTTCCAGGGCACGCAGTCTTGTACCTCTTAATTCATCATAATGGGTTGAAACAGTCCCCAGAGTTTTTCCCAAAGAATCCAATTTTTCTATAAACTTTATCCATTGTTTTGCAAATACTCCAACTTGTGCCTGCATCTCTCCCGCCTTTTGCTCCATGGCAAAACTGGAAACAGCTTGTCGAATCAAAGACAAGACGGCATATAGGGTTATAGGTGAACAAAGAAGGATTTTATTTTCCAGGGAAAAATCGATTAATTCACTGTCTTCCTGGTTCAGGAATGAATAAATGCTTTCATTTGGAATAAATAATAAAACATAATCTACTGTCCCACCTTCCGTATTAATATAAGAACGCTTTGCCACTTCTTTTACTCGATTCCGAACATCTTTTAAAAATGCCTTCTTTTCCGCTTCTTTTTCTAAATCATTCTCCGCAGCTACGTATTTCTCATAGTGCGCAAGTGGAAATTTTACATCCATATTCAAGGATTTGTCATCCGGAAGGAAAAAGGTGAAATCAGGCCTTTCTGTTCCATCGGAAACCTGAGATTGCTCAGAATAATTAATCCCTTCAACCAGACCTATAAAATCAAGAATATCTTTCACCATTCGTTCACCCCATTGACCACGGGCTTGTGAACTGGATAAAATTTGCCGTAATTGAGAAGTGGTATTCGATAGCTCGCCTACACTTTTCCGAGATTCTTCCATTTGGGATTTAAGAGCAACTGTATTATCAGATAAACTTTTCAAATCGGTTTTCATTTCTTTTAATGTAGAATCAATCAGTTCCTTTTTCTTCCCTAACTCTTCATCCGATTTTCCCACAAGGTCAGAAAATTTGGATTCTGCCAATTTCAAGAATGAATCCAAATTAGCGTCCAATGCTTCTTTGGAAAGGTTCCCAAAAGCATCTTTTAATTGCTGCTGGCTATCTTGAATTGATTCCATTTGTTTTTGGCGTAGAAACCAAACGGCTCCACCACCTAAACAAGCTCCTAAAATGAATATGATAATTTCTGGCATATTATTACTTTTATAAGGTCAATGCAAAATCATCTACAAGAATTCCGGGACAAGTTGTAGCTCCTAGAGATCGACCACCATAGGTTTCCACTTCCGGATTCACACTTGATTTATCTTCAACTTCAAGAAGTCTTTCTCCAAAAAAATTGTAGAAAGAATCATCAAACCGCATAGTTTCAATTGGGGCAACAATTTCACCGTTCTCTACCCAAAAACATGCGTACCGTGTTAAACCTGTGATTCGTCCACCAGCGTTGTCACTCCAATTCAAATAATGGATATTTGAGAGATACAGTCCTTTCCCAATTTCGCTAACTACATCTTCATGATTTAAACTTCCTGCGGCCATTTTTGGTGAGCGCATATATTCGCCTGATTCAGCATTATTGGATTCTACGCCATATTCTTTCGCAGACCGGGAACTCACCAAAGTATTCTTCAATTCTCCATTTTCAATCAAAGATAATTTCTCAGGGGATACTTCACCATCAGAATTGAATTTTGGGCAATATCCCGGAGAAAAATCTTCAATTACAGAGAATTTTGGTGATAAACGAATATCGTCATGTCGCATACGACCAAATCCACTGCATCCTTGACGCAAGGACGCCTCAGAAATTCCATTCCATGAAAACATGCCTAAGAAATCTGATACGGCGGCTGATTCAAACCAGGTTCGGTACTCGCCTGTGTCGATCTTCACCGGTTTCCTTTCCATAAGAGATAGTTTCTCCCGGGATCGTTTCACATAAGATTCATACTCAGCCTGATGCCAATCATTACCTGCAAATGAACCCTTTACCATTTGATGTTCTGGCGTGACCAAAGAATAATCTAAGCTGAATGATTCAGTCTCAAACCAATGTTTTTGACCAAGATTATTTGCATTCCCCCGAAACATTCGGCCATTAGCCCAAATGCCTACAAAATCAGCACCAGACATAGCCGGTAAAAGTGCGTCCACGGCAGTCTCAAATGGAAGACTATCTGCAGTTTTTATTTCATGACTGGAACCAGCATTTTCAGGAAAAACCACAAATGGATCTTCCGGAATTTCTTGTGCTTCCAATCGCATCCGTTCAATTTCAGATTGGCCACGTGCAAGATCTGTGTCGAAATTTCCCGAGACGGTAAACCCACCATGTACACTTCTATTATTGACAATAAACTTCAGACCCAAGTCTGCATCATCAACCAAGCCGGTTTGGCGAACCTTTGCATGATTAAATCGAATGAACTGGCTCTTTTCTCCATCAAAAGACAGGATAAGGTTTTCACCATTATTAAGTTCAGAAAAAAGAGAATCACTTAATTGATTAAAGATTTTTTCCATGATTAAACGCCTCCAAAAATTTGAATGTTTTCAAATAAACATGTTGGTGAAGCATGTCCAACTCGAATAACCTGATTCGGTTCGCCTTTTCCACAATTAGGCGTACCATAAATACCGAATGTATCTTCATTCCCTACACCTTTCAGACTTCGCCAAAACGGGTTCGAAATACCTCTGTAATTAGGATTTTTCACTGTTTTAGTCATTTTTCCATTCTCGATCAATTTCCCATATTCACAGCCAAATTGGAACTTGTTTCTGTAATCATCTATTGACCAAGATTTATTACTTTCCATATAAACACCATACTCAACTTGAGAAATTAAATCATCAAATGTTGAATCGCCCGGTTCAAGATTAATATTTGCCATTCGATCGATGGGTGCCCTATTCCAACTACTTGCACGGAAATTTGCAACACCATCTAGACCCGACCGAATCTGGCTTTCTTGTCCGCCCAAACCGCGAACCAACAAGCCATCTTTAATTAAATATTCTTTTGTTGCTTTCAATCCACCATCATCAAATGCATAAGATGCAAATTCTGATTCCAATGTTGGATCAAAAGTAATATTCATATGTTTCGACCCATATTGCAGCTTTCCAAAATCTTCTAATTTTACAAAACTCCACCCGGCATAATTTCGTTCATCACCGAGTATTCGGTCGACTTCCAGTGCATGGCCAATACTTTCATGAATTTGAAGCATCATTTGGTCTGGTGCAATCACAGCATCCATTTCACCAGTAGGACAATCATCAGCAGACAAAAGCTCTATTGCTTGCTCGCCAATGCGATTCGCATTTGCTAATATTTCATATTTATCAAAATATTCCATTCCCATTTGCCGACAGTTTCCACGCATGCCGCCAAAAGTCCGAGTTTGCTGATTTGTACCATCTGCGGCTGTGGCACTTAAATCAAATTCAAACATAAGAAAATCTTGATTAATATCACTTCCATTTGAGCTCACAAAACTGAAGGAAGTTTCAATCACCTGACATAAAGATGAAGCACTCACTATTTTATCAGAGACCTTGAGTTCATTGTACGCTTCCAGTAGAATTTTATTCAGTTTACCAGCAGATAGTGATTCTCTATCCTTCAAGAATGGCGAAGCATACGAACCAGTATGGGACGGACGGGCAGATTCATCAAATTGAAAGTTTGCATGGCGAGATGCAATTTCTGCCTGTTGGTAAGCCTTTTTAGCTGCAGACGAAATACCCTCTGGTGTCATATTAGGTGTGCCATAATAACCAAATTGCCCATTGACCAATACTTCTACCATTATGCCATGTGTAAACGCTCTACCATTTGCCACCGGTACACCATCTCGGATCATCCTTGGAGTATGAGCTTCATACACTTCTCGAAGGCCAACCCATTGAGCCGGTACATCTACAGCGCTTAATAATTGTTTTATATCAATATCTGATTTCATTTTTTTCTCTCTATTAATTATGATTTGAATTCTAAAAAGGGTTTGGGGTCATTTTTCATGGCAGATGTTACTTTCTCAAATGCATCCATCACATCCTGAATATCCTTTTTATCGCCCAAAAGATGATTTTGTTTCAACCAAACTGCTTCTTTTTCTGCAAAGATTTCTGTTTGTGCTAAATTTAAAGATTCATAATCTCGATTCTTTAACCATGGATATTCTTCTTCATTCGTAATAAATAAGGGTTCTCTGTATAGTGGATTATACCCTTTATACGTATAAACACCCTCGGCTTGCATGGCTTTAAAAAATGTTTCTCGTGAAATGCCACTAAATTCTGTTTCATTGTATCTGCACATATAAATATGGTTCGCTGACCGGGTAGCACCATCACTCATTTCCATAGGTGTCAAACCATTGAGCCCATGAAGAAAATTATCCAGTGATTTTCGGTTTTCATCTCGGAAATTCATATCATGATCTAATGTATCCAATTGTGGAATCAACATGGCTGCATTGAGAGCACTCATTCTGAGATTACTTCCCAAACGATGGTGCTCATACCATTTTCCATTGCGAACCCGTCCACAATTATGATAAGAAAAACATGCATCTGCAAATGATTCGTCATTCGTAATAATGGCACCACCTTCTCCCGAACTCATATTTTTCGATGACTGAAAACTAAAAATTCCACCTAGACCAATTGCTCCGACTTTTTTATCTCCATACCTTGCACCATGTGCCTGAGCCGCGTCTTCTATAACCAGCAAATTATGTGTCTCAGCTAGTGTCTTGATTGCTTTTAAATCAACAGGTGAACCGCCAATATGAACTGGAAGAATCACTTTTGTTTTATTCGAGATTTTCGATACAATATCATTGGGATCCATATTCCCTGTTTTAAGATCTATATCTGCAAATACTGGCACTGCATTTGCCATGAGAACAGCAGTGGCTGTAGCAATAAATGTGTAAGCAGGAATGATGACTTCGTCACCGGCTTTGACCCCCGCAGCTTTTAACGCAACCCAAAGAGCAGAAGTACCACTGTGCAGAGAGATACAATATTTAGCATCGTGATAGTTAGCAAAATTATCGTTGAATTCAGCAATAGCCTTACTGCCAACACCCCATTTATCATTACTCAAGGTATCTAAAACACGCTCTCGAATCGCGTCCGAAGTTCGTGGCCAGGATGGAAATGATTTTGTTCTAACGGCGCTTCCACCAAAAAGAGCTAATTCAGACATTTATAATAGATTACTCAAATTCATAGACAGGGAAATTACTCTCGATTATGGACTTTTATCAACGACACTGATATTTATTTTTTATAGACAACTTATGAATTATGTGGCACCATCCGTCATACTTCTTTGTCATATCGTCACGCCACTTTACGATTTCCCTGTTCATTTACGCCATATTTACAATCAATCTGCTATTATGCACATCATAATATATTTGGCATATAATTTGCCGTAGAAGGTTGATTATTTAACAAACAAAAAAGGAGTCAAAAATGACTTTAGTAAAATGGAACCCCAGACCCACGTCAATCTTAAATGATATGGATAAAATGATCAGTAATGTATTTGAAAATGACTGGAACTTTCCGGTTCGTTCTAAAACAAATTGGTCACCCCCAGTTGATGTAAAAGAAACAGATGATTCATTTACTTTATCTGCAGATATTCCGGGGCTTACAAAAAAGGAAGTAAGTGTTAATGTTGCTGATGGCATTGTTTCTATTTCCGGTGAACGGAAGTTTGAAGATGAAAAAGAAAGCGATAATTATCACTATCGTGAACGCCAATATGGTTCTTTTTTACGTACTTTCAATCTTCCTGAAACTGTAAAAGAAGAAGAGATTACTGCTAACTTTAAAAATGGGACTTTATCTATTGAACTTCCAAAACAAGAAGTGGTCCTTCCAAAAGAAAGACAGATTAAGATCAATTAATCCTTCTTATATGGTGTAATTAAAAAGGTCAGCCTTTTGGCTGACCTTTTTTTATACTGTTTGTACGCCTTATTTTATAACCAGTCTGCTTCTAAAGGACTGGCATCCAATCTCAACAACTGACGAATTATTTAAAAAAGGTTTTAAAATTGGACAAAATGCGTTCTACTGACTCAGGATTGAATTTTGCATTTGGGTGAACAGAAATTTTCCTGTGGTGCACGGTGCAACCCATATATTCTAATTGAGCTTGGAATGAAGATAAAAAAGCATAAGCTGGTCCATCGCTATGTGTCGCTATTAATGCTTTCTTATCATTAAATGCATCACGCCAGTTTTTAGTAAAAACAGTGATCCAAGTAATCGCATTAGTCAAGATAGGTGGAATTCCTCCATTATACTCCGGTGCACAAAATATATATCCATCCACATTTTCGAATTTTGATACTAATTCAGAAATGATAGCATCATCTGCTTTTTCACCGTCTGGGACAAACAAAGGTAATGGGTAATCTTCTAAATTAATTATTTCATGACCCACATTGAGCAGCCCTGAAATTTCTTCACCTAAAGTATGATTTTCTCCTTTGGTGGCTGATACAATTAATATTTTCATTTAAATCCTTAATTTTATTTAATCATAAAAAACACTTACAATATTTAAATAATCATATTTTTTATGCTTTGTGTCTCATTATGTTCTTTGTGTTTATTCAAACAACAACCCCACCATCTACATTCAAAACTGCTCCAGTGATATAACTAGCTTCATCACTGGCTAAAAAAGCATAAGCGTTAGCAACATCTTCCGGCTGCCCCCATCTTTTCAAGGGCACCTTCTCTCCCATCATATCAACTACCTTTTCAGGCATTCCCGCTGTCATATTTGTCTGTATAAACCCTGGCGCAACTGCATTCACTCGAATACCATCTTTCCCTAATTCACGGGCCCAGACTTTTGTCATGCCGATAACACCTGCTTTGCTTGCCACATAATTGGTTTGGCCAAAATTGCCATGATGCGCAACGACGGAGGTTGCATTCAAGATAACGCCACTCCCCTGTTCAATCATTATGTCTGCTGCAGCTCTTCCGCATAAATATACACCGCGAAGGTTCACATTGATTACAGCGTCAAATTGATCTGACTCTAATTTTTTCAATGTACTATCCATCAAGATTCCAGCATTATTTACCAGAATGTCACATCCACCAAATTCAGATTTCACAAATTCAAATAAAGCCTTAACGCTTTCTTCGTTACTGATATCTGTTTTTACAAAATGAGCACTCAATTCATTGGCAGTCGAGAGACCAGAGACATCATCAAATTCAGCAATAACAACCGTAGCTCCTTCATTAGTAAATAGCTGCGCTGTTGCTTTACCAATGCCACGTCCACCTCCAGTTATGACAGCAATTTTACTTTCTAATAGTCCCATAAAGATTAAAAATCTCCTTCGTGATAGCTAATATTTAGTTTTGTACATTCTGATTGAATATTCCCTTTCATGTTTCGCGGACCACTGAAAAATAATCTAGACTTTCTTGATTCATTTTGAGACAGCAACTTCTTCAGTTCAGTAGACCAATCAGGATTTCCAAAACTTGATTTTCCCCACAAATTATCAATCAGAATTACGTCTGTTTCTTTATCCAAAATATTTGTGGAAATGTACATCATTTTTTCTTTCATATTTCCAGGCTGCTTATCTACAAAATAGATGTGATAATGGAAAAATGTGTCTGCATCAGCGAAATTAATATCATGTAACAATTTAGTGAACCATTCAAAATAATGGTCATCACTGCTCAGCCAAAATAAATCAATCCGTTTCAGTTTTATATTGTCTGGATCTTTTTTCGATCTCATTGCAATATCCTGTAAAATGGGCGCTATTCGTGATATTCCATTGCCAGCACCAACTAAAATAGCATGTTCCGATTGAAGAATCTTATTACTTGATGACCCATAAGGGCCATCGATTCTTAAATCCCAATTCAACTCTTCATTCTGAATGAG
The DNA here is from genome assembly GCA_963933175.1 of uncultured bacterium. Classification (GTDB taxonomy): domain Bacteria; phylum Fidelibacterota; class Marinisomatia; order Marinisomatales; family UBA1611. Next base: position 5,688 of record CAWVTW010000032.1, on the reverse strand, counting down.
TCCTTCTACTGTTTCACGGTAAAGTTTTTTAGTCCACCGATTATTTGACTTTACATGCAGAATAAGATTACCATCATTGGTATGACGAATAATATTAAATGGATACCATTCCATTTTTGATATCTGAGAACAATTGACGTAAACATAATCTCCGGGAGTGAAAGTAAAGCCATCCGGCGCAGAAATAGTAAGTTCAATAATTTTTGACGGCAAAAGATGAATCGCTTTCAAATTGACAAAGGTACGGTTCTTTTTCCGATTGATGAGAATATTATATAGGAAAATGAACCTTGGGATAAGTAGCCATTGAAGAATACCAATATCTTGAACCTGGATACTGCTTTGAAATCTATTTTTCCCTTTAGCCTGCTTATCTGTGTCCAAATTCTCATATCTATCCGGAATAAGCCAACTAACAGGATTCACTGCAAATCCAGATATGAAATCAGGGTAGGCATGAGCTACCTCTAGAAATTCGCCAAAATCGATCGACCCGCTATGATCTGTATCAGACCGTTTGAAAAATTCATCAACAAGCAAGTCCATTTGGAATTCATCATAGTCCAAATTATTTTCCAAAAAACTTTGTTCAATCAGGATCTTCAGTTCTGGTTTATCAATGAATCCACTATCATCCAGATCATGGAGATTAAAAGCAAATTTTATTTTATCCTGGTCAGAACCAGTGATGACGGTTTCAATGGTATTCATGAACTCTGTTATATCAATGGTACCACTTTTATCTTTATCAAAGATGTCAAAAAGCCTATTCGAAATTTCTTCATTTGATATCTCAAGTCCATTTCGAAATTCTGAACGATCAATGAGTTGATCTTCCCCTGCAATTTCCTGGAATTTATTTTTGAGGTCTATAATAAATGGACCTGCGAGTTTTTTGGATGAATTAATCAAGGATGTTTTTCATGTTAAGAGCGTTTTTCGTCCTGTAATTTATTCCTGAATATTTATTTAAAAAGAGAACTTTTTATAAGGATTTTAATATGATTTTTGATTCCATTTTAGATACAATTGGTAAAACACCTGTTGTTCGTTTAAATAAAATCGGTATAAAATTGGATTGCGATCTGTTTGTTAAGTGTGAATATTTTAATCCTGGTGGATCTATAAAAGATCGAATCGGGTGGCGCATGGTAGAAGATGCTGAAAAATCGGGGCGTATAAAACCTGGAGACACACTAATAGAACCAACGTCAGGTAATACTGGACAAGGTATGGCACTTGCAGCAGCAGTGAAAGGATATCGCTGCATCATTACTATGCCCGAAAAAATGAGCCAAGAAAAGCAAATTTGCTTAGAAGCATTAGGCGCAGAAATTATAAGGACACCCACAGAAGCAGCTTTTGATGATCCAGAAAGTCACATTGGTGTTGCTAAAAAACTCAAAAAAGAAATTCCAAATTCTCATATTTTGGACCAATACGCAAATCCTTCAAATCCCAACGCACATTATGATGGAACAGCTCAAGAGATTCTTGATGATTTCGGAACTGATATCCATATGGTTGTCATGGGTGTTGGAACCGGCGGTACTATTTCAGGCGTGGCTAAACGATTAAAAGAAGAAATCCCTGGAATTAAGATTATTGGTGCAGATCCTGTTGGCTCTATTTTAGGTGGTGGGACTGAAGTTTCATCATATTTGGTAGAAGGAATTGGGTATGATTTTTTTCCAGATGTTTTGAATAATTCATTGATTGATGAGTATGTAAAAACGGAAGATGAAGAGTCGTTTCTTATGGCACGTCGCTTGATTCGTGAAGAAGGTTTACTTTGTGGAGGATCATCCGGAACAGCCATGATTGCAGCACTTCAAACTGCACCCCAGTTAGAAAAAGGTCAAAAATGTCTTGTGCTTTTACCAGATGGAATCCGCAATTACATGACCAAATTCCCCAATGATACCTGGATGAAAGAACAAGGATTTGATGTATAAAGTATTAACCTGCTGGCAAGAAAAGATCCTGGATTAGGAATGAAGATTAAGATTCCAATTCTCTTTATTCTTTCTACTTTTCTTTTTGCAGATGACAGGGGCTATATAGTTGAAGTAGGCGATATGGCACCAGATTTTGAAATGGAATTCACAGATGGTCAAAAGACCAAACTCTCCCAGTTACGAGGACAGATCGTGATTCTTCAATTCACTGCAAGTTGGTGTTCTGTGTGTCGCCTGGAAATGCCGCATCTTGAAAAAGATGTTTGGCAGAAATATAAAGATCAAAATGTTTTGCTTATTGGCGTCGACAGGGACGAACCATTGGAAACAGTTATTGCGTTTCAGAAAAAGATTGGGACCACCTATCCCCTTGCATTGGATCCAGGAGCAAATATTTTTGGATTATTTGCTAATAAAGAAGCAGGTGTCACTCGAAATGTAGTGATCGACAAAACAGGAAAAATTGTTTTCCTTACTCGGTTATTTGAAGAACAAGAATATCAAGAAATGTTAAGTGTTTTAAAGAAATTAACGATATAAAAGAACGCTATTTCATCAATACCAGTTTTTGAACTTGGCGATAATTCCCGCTGACTAATTCTGCAAAATAAACACCGCTAGGCATTCCCGAAGCAGACCATTCAATCTCATGTTGCCCAGCCTGTAACACTCTATTAACCAGTGATTTTATAGGTCTCCCATTTACATCAAATAATTGTAGAGTGGTAGCATGCTGCGTTTTTACTGGAATATTAAACCGAATTGTAGTCACAGGATTGAATGGATTCGGATATGCTGGAAAAAGTAAAAATTGGTTAGGCTTTATAATATCTTTACTTATATCAACCATACCAGCATAAAAATTTACATCTAAGAACAAATGTTCATCAGAATTCAGATCAAAAATATCCAATTGAACAGTCCCTGCTCCTGCGCCGCTTATCCACGCTAAAATCCCACAGGCGCTGGAATCTCCTGCCCCTATTTCTACCGAAACACTATCAATGGTTTCGTTATAACAGATCATACCCAGACAAACGGATGATGTCCAATTATTTGGAAGTTCATTAACCCGTCTAACAACAACTATGGAGATAGTGCCTGAAGACACGTTATGGATAGTCCCGTTGAATGTTCCAACGGAATCTGCACCAACATGAATCTCAGAACTGGTATAATTGAATTCAAAGGATAGATCACGATTTCCGTCAGCAAGAAGAAATGTATACCCTACAATTAATGATAAATACCGAATCATTATATTATTATTCCCAACTGGCTGATCCATACCCAACCATAATAGCACCACCTTGAATCTGCTTCATATCATGGTTAATCCCTGAAACCATGCCATTATTAAAATTCTTGTCAAACCCGGTTGGACCGGCCGCATTCCATTCAACTTCACATTCGGAGTCTAGTTTTGTCACAGCATAACCTGACACCATGAAATAGCCTCCATCTTCTGTCTTATGAATCCATCCTTTCCCTCCACCAACATAATCATTATATCTTTTTCTCCATTCTTCATTACCTTCATCATCAGTTTTAACTAATGTTGCATAGGGTGGTGGTTGAGAATATCCAAATAATAAAAAGCCACCATCTTCTGTTTGAATTAAATCAAGTGGTTCCCACAAACTGGGTTCATCATACACTTTCGACCATAATGAATCCCCACTTTCATCAACTTTCACAAGTGTCACATAGTTATCAGATCCACCCGTTCCGAGAATGGCAAAGCCATCATCGCTTTTAATAATCTTTCTACAATATCCGCAGGGTAAATCATTCTCTTCCAAAATTTCACCTGAGTCATAGTCAAGAATAGCTATAAGACCGGAAGGCCAGCTGTAAGCGACCAAAGCCAAGTCTCCATCGTCTGTTTCTAATATTTCTGCCTGGCCAGAGCTATAGTTCAGATCTTCATCAAAATATGTTCTTGTCCATTTTATTTCACCTTCAGAATCCATCATAACAATCATTAGTTTATTATTTCCAGGCGCACCAACTGTCAAAAACACCAAATCGTTGAAGGACGTCTCGATGAGTGAAGTACCAATGCCAATATCGTACTCAGAATAACCAGAATTAGAAATTTCTATTTCTTTTTGCCATTCAATAGTTCCATCATTATCAAGTTTAATAATATCCCTATGATCATAATCATCTGTATAACAGCATCCACTGGATTGAACACTATGAAAGGCTCCCAAGATCATATATCCCCCGCTATGCATAGGCGTAACAGATGATGCTAGATCCCAGATTCCACCATGGATATAATTTTTCCATAGCAAATCACCACCATCACTCACCGCATAGATCATCATATCAGCCGCGTCCTTAGTGTACCCATATGCTTGGTCACAAACCGGTGTAAACGAATAAATATCGTCTTTTATTTTTCCCCAAGTATATGTTTCATGTCCGGTAATGCCGTCGAAGGAAACTGTAATCACACTATCCCCTGTAAGATATACTTCACCATTGGTAATGTTACTTCCTTCATGAGTGATAATCAAAAACGTATCTGATGTAACTTCTGTTAATTCGTAAAAATCTTGAAAATAGCAACTCACTGTATCATCACAATTATCACCTAGAAAATCAAAGAATGTAATTCCATCATCACTGATTGTTGCATATTGAATATCGGAACCGCCACAATCATTGTCATTGTAAAGATAGGTCCCATAATATTCAGGAATCTCAATTTCAACAAAATTCGTCTGCTGATCCACAGCATCATCTGAACATGTTATTAATAAGAGAATACATGAAATGACTAAAATATAATTCTTCTTCATTGTTTTTTTAAATTATGCCTAATGGCCAAAATAATCATCTTTCAAATAAATAGTTCAATAAAATAACTCATAATAAGATCATTCCAAACTCTCTGATCCATAACCAACAATAACTGCACCACCATTAATTTTTCTCATATCATGATTGATGCCAATGACTCTTCCATTATTAAAATTCTTGTGAAACCCGGTCGGAGCAGCTGCACTCCATTCTACATCTCCATTTTGGTCCAATTTTGTAACTGCATATCCTGAAGCCATAAAATATCCACCATCGTCAGTTTCATGGATCCAGCCTTTCCCCCCACCAATATAATCATTATATCTTTTACGCCACTCTTCATTTCCTTCTGAGTCCGTCTTAATTAACGTTGCATATGGAGAGGGATCAGAATAGCAAAATAAAAGATATCCATTGTCATCTGTACTTATCAGATCTAGCGCATGAAAAGGTTTTAATTCATCATCTGGCCAAATTTTCCGCCAAATTTCCTCACCTTCGCTATTTATTTTTAACAAAAATATTGGATGACTATTGATGTCCGACCATCCCGTTTCTCCAGTGTCAGAGGCTCCGAATATTGTAAAATCTTCACCGACACTGATAATAGCCTTCGTATGCAATAAACCAGAATATTCTGCCTGATTTAAAATATTTCCAGTATCATAATCTAATATTAAAAAGGTTGCGCGCGCGCGTGCCGCTTGTGAGCCGCCCTTATATCCTATAAATGCGATATTACCATTTTCATTTTCTAATAGTTCACTATAGCCACTCTTATAATATATGCCAGGAAGGTTTTTTGTCCAGATTACCTCTCCATTAGTATCCATCATAATGACATTTATGAAGTAATCTAAACCGGGTGCAATAACAATTAAATCGCCATTGGATGTCTCAATCAATGATTTCCCGATAT
>CAWVTW010000031.1:0-14041 GCA_963933175.1 uncultured bacterium | reverse complement strand
AACTTTCTTTCTATCATGACCCAACTTGAATCGGGGGATGAAATTATTTATATGGTCCCCAATTACCTCCAGATCTACCACTTGGCCCGCAGTTTTGGAATTATTGTAAAAAGTCTTCCTTTGCATCAGGAACTTGGCTGGCAGTGGGATCTTGATGAACTTAAATCTATGGTCACACCCAAAACAAAAATGATTGTTGTCTGTAATCCCAATAATCCAACAGGAGCTTTGATGAATACTGAGGTAATGGATGGAGTCATTGAAGTTGCTCGTGAAACGGGTTGTTGGATTCTTTCCGATGAAGTATATCGTGGTGCAGAATTGGATGGGGTAGAGTGCAGATCTTTTGCAGGAGCAACAGACAAAACAATAGTAAATGCAGGTCTGTCAAAAGCCTATAGTTTACCGGGGCTTCGGCTTGGGTGGTCTGTTGGATCTGAAGCGTATATAAATCGCGCTTGGTCTTTTCATGATTTTACTGTCATTAATGTGGCATATTTGAGTGATTGGGTGGCCTCCAAAATCCTGGAATACGGCCGTAGAAGAAAGATATTAGACAGAACCAAAGACCATTTAAATCATAATCTTAATATGTTGTGTGACTGGGCTGAAAATGTTCCAGCCTTAACGATTACTCGGCCCAAAGCTGCAGCCATCACCTTTGCTAAATTAAATATTCCCATGAGTTCGGAAGAATTTGTTTTCAACTTAAGAGATAATTTTAGTGTTTTATTAACAGCAGGGAAATGGCACGGCATGGAAGGATTTGTTAGGTTTGGTTATGGGACACCTGAAGAATATGTCCGGAGTGGGCTTGACCGGGTATCGGACTTTATAAGAGGAATTGATTAAATATTCAATCAGTTTCGTATCGAAAAAACAATTCCAGTTCCGTAGATTGTCCCCCCTCTTTTTTAACTAATCCTAAGAAATAAAAATGACTCTAATTAACCCTTATATTTTTCGTGAATATGATATCCGCGGTAAAGTAGTAGAAGACTTCCCTGAACACGTTGTTGTTAAACTAGGTAAAGCCTTTGGCACTTTCGTGAAACGAGCCGGTGGTCAGGAAATTGCCTTAAGTGGCGATATACGCCTCACTACACCTGAACTTATGACTTATTTTAAAACGGGTGTGCTTTCTACCGGAATCGATATTATCAATCTTGGTATTATCCCAACACCGGTGAATTATTATTCCATGTTTTATTTAAATGTGTCGGGCGCTGTGCAGATCACGGGAAGTCACAATCCCCCAGAATTCAACGGTTTCAAATTCTCCTTTGATAAAAAAGCTTTTTTTGGTGATGATATCCAATCCTTGTATCAACTCATGGATAAAATGGATTTTGAAATAGGGAAAGGGACGGAAGCACGGTTTAAGATTCTGCCTAAGTATAAAGAAATGATCCTGGGAAAAATTAACATCGAACGACCTATGAAAGTGGTTATGGATTGTGGGAATGCTGCGGGTGGAATTAATGGACCGGATGTGTTCAATTCACTTGGGATTGAATTGAAAGAATTATTTTCCGAACCAGACGGGACATTCCCGAATCATCATCCTGATCCAACTGTTGAAGAGAATCTCCAGGATTTAATTGCAGAAATGAAAACAGGTCAATACGATGTTGGGCTCGCATTTGATGGCGATGCAGATCGAGTTGGCGTGGTAGATGAGACGGGTGATATCATTTGGGCAGACCAACTTATGGCACTCTTCTTGCCGGAAATAATTGAAAACGGGGAGGATATTCTTTTCGATGTAAAATGCTCCCAGGCTTTGGAAGATATGATCAACCGGTATGGTGGGAATCCCATTATGTGGAAAACAGGCCATTCTCTCATAAAGCAAAAAATGGGAGAGTTGAATTGTAAGTTTGGTGGTGAAATGAGTGGTCATATTTTTTTTGCAGATGATTATTTTGGATATGATGATGCCCTTTATGTGGGTGCTCGATTAGTACAACTCTTATCCCGAACAGATAAAAAACTCTCTGATTTGAAAGCAGAAATTCCAGTTTATTATTCCACACCTGAAATGCGAATGGAGGCTGAGAGTGACGAGGAAAAATTCAGGATCGCAAAAAAGGCCATCGCATATTTTTCAGAAAATTATAATTGTAGTACTGTGGATGGTGTTCGCATCAAATTTGGTGATGGCTGGGGACTAGTTCGTTCGTCCAATACGCAACCTGTGATTGTCTGCCGTTTCGAAGCTAATTCTCTTGAACGTAGGGATGAGATTATGAATCTTATCTTAGGAAAACTCAAGGAGTTCGGCAATTTGGAATTGGGCGGACATTAAATGTCAACATTTAATGAATTGATTACCTTTATTAGGAAGGAAGTGAATCGTGACCTAAAACGGCTTCCGATCCCGAAAAGGCCTGTTTACCTTTATGAGCCAATCCGTTTTGCGCTCCGTGGAAATGGAAAAAGGTTCCGGCCGATTCTTGTACATCTTGCAGGACGCGCTAACAATGCAGATCCGGATTCGTTAATGAAAATTGCCCTAGCGGTTGAATTGCTTCATAACTTTACTTTAGTTCACGATGATATTATGGATAACGATAATATGCGCCATGGACAAGCGGCGGTTCATTCTAAATGGGATGAATCAACAGCAATACTTGCAGGTGATGGAATTAATGCAATTGCACAAATATTATTAAGTGGAATTCCGGATGGCTCTAATGAAATTTGTCGTTTCTTTAATCAGGCAACCCTGGAAGTATGTGAGGGACAAGCCTTAGATAAAGAGTTTGAGAATGATTTGTCTATTACTGAAGATCAATATTTAGAAATGATCGAGAAAAAAACAGGATCATTGCTAGGGGCCTGTGCAGCGTTGTCTACTATACTCGTTGGCGCTGAACAAGAAGTGGTAAATTATTTTGATCAATTTGGTCGTGCTTTGGGAAATGGATTTCAAATCCATGATGACCTTCTCGAAATATATGGCAACCCGAATGAAATGGGAAAAAGCCTTGGTAGCGATATTGCGGAAGGAAAGCAAACTATGATGGTAATAAAAGCACGAAACTTATTTGGAAAAGAATGGGGTGAGATAATAGGTGATCCAGAAAGAATCGATTTCATGGATAAGATACGGTCCTTTTTCACTGAAAACGGGATAGAAAATGAAACTAAAGGTCTTGCCCAAACATATTTTGACCAAGCTCGGAATTCCCTTGAAAAGATCGATGGAATCAACTGCAGCGAACTTTTTAATTTTGTTAATTTAGTTGAAACTAGGAGCTATTAATGTCTGATAGATTTGACCCTGAAAATATGTTTGGATCCATCTGGGATTTCCCGGACAATCTTGCCGATGCTATGAAATTGGGGAATGAAATTTCAATGAAACATTCCTATACTAATATTCGCAATGTGGTTATTGCGGGAATGGGGGGATCTGCCATTGGTGGTGATGTTGTGTCTGTTTTGGAAAAAGATAATTTGAATGTACCTTTTGTTGTTTGTCGAGGTTATTCACTCCCAAATTGGGTGAATGAAAATACATTGGTTGTTTGTTCATCCTATTCCGGGAACACAGAAGAAACACTTTCAGCATTGGATGATGCTATATTAAAAAATGCCCAGATTTGTGGTATAACCACAGGTGGAAAAATCGCCAACAAACTAAAAGAATTGGATAAAGATGTAGTATTGATTCCATCTGGGCTTCAGCCACGTGCTGCCCTTGCTTTCTCGTTTGTTCCCATGGCAAAATGCCTAGAGGAAGCAGGCGTTTTAACTTTGAGTTTCGACAATTGGATGGATAGTTCAATTGGCGCCATCAATCGTGCTCGGGAAATCTACAGCCTGGGAAATGAAAAAAATCCAGTCTATGAATTGGCTCAACAGGTATATGATAAAATTCCAGTAATTTATGCAGACAATTCAACTTTGGGAGTGGCTGCTCTTCGGTTGAAGGGACAAATTTGCGAAAATGGTAAAATGCTCGCTTATCATAATGAACTCCCTGAATTCAATCATAATGAAATCGTGGGATGGGAAAATAATCCTAACATTTTTGAAAAATTATTTGTGCTTTGGCTTACGGATGCCGAAGATAATGCCAGAGTGAAATATCGCGAGGAAATTACCCAGGATATCCTGAATGAAGTGGGTGTAGACCAGTACGTTTTAGAAATGACAGGAAATTCATTTCAAGAACGATTTCTTCATATGATTTATTATGGAGATTGGTTAAGTTATTGGTGTGCAATTCTCCATGGGACTGATCCAAGTCCTGTGAAGAAAATTTCAAGACTTAAGGAAGAATTATCGAAAAGACCATGATTCCTGTAAAAGTACTTAAGATTTCATACCATCCGGAAAGCAGAAGTTATGCTGTGATTTTAAAGGAAATTTCTGGTGAAATATGTCTCCCTGTTATTGTAGGCTCATATGAAGCCCAATCCATAGCCCTTGCAATCGAAGTGGTTGAGACGCCTCGTCCCTTGACTCATGATTTAATCTGTGATGTTATTACCGGTATAGATGGATCATTGAAAACAGTCAGAGTGAGCCATTTGACGGATGGTGTTTTTTATGCGCAAATGGAATTGGAATCAGATGTTATTGGGAATCGAATAATTGACGCACGTCCCAGTGATGCTATAGCAGTTGCACTTCGAATGAAGGCGCCGATCTTAGTTGCACCCCGTGTATTGAAGGATGCAGGTGTAAAAGAAGACATGTTGAAAGACGCCAAAAAACCTAGAAAAAAACCAGAATATTCTTTAGAAGCATTGAAAGAAAAATTGAAAGAGGCAGTAGAAGAAGAAGAATATGAATTTGCAGCAAAGCTGCGAGATAAGATCAGCAGCCTAGAATCTTAAATAGGAGCACCCATCTCCTCTAAAGCCATTTGAGCCGCAATTTGTTCTGCGGTTTTTTTGTTTGTACCCAATCCGGAAGCAAAGACCTGGGATCCAATTTTAACTTGGATCTCAAAAGTTCTGTAATGATCCGGACCTGTAATATCCTTGATCAGAAATACTGGATTATCAATTTCCTTGGAGTGGCAATACTCAATGAGTTTCCCTTTATAATTGGTTGATTTCCATGCTTCCTCCTTATGCGCCCAAATTGTATCTAAAATGAGTCGTCGGCAGGGTTCAATTCCACCATCTAAATACATTGCTCCAATTAATGATTCAAAAATATTTGCCATTTGTTTTTCAGCAATCTTTTCAATTTTCAAATCCACACTGGATTCAATCTTTAGATGATCCATTAGATCCAATAATTGACCAATTTGTGCTAAAAAAGGTTTTTGAACTAAGGATGCACGGCGTTGGGTAAGTAAGCCTTCATCACCTTCCGGAAATTCTCGCATAAGTTCCCGACTTACAATTATATCTATAACGGCATCGCCAAGAAATTCTAATCGTTCGTAATTACTCCTTGGACTCGTATCAAGTGATTTGTGAGTAAAGGCTTGGTTAAGATAATATTTATTATGAAAAAAATAGTTTATTTTTTTTTCAACGGGGTGGACAGAACTGCTTCTATCGAGAAAAAAATGTTTAAGTTTTACAAATAAATTCAATCGTATTTACGAACACAAATCACCGCATTATGTCCACCAAAACCAAAAGTATTGGATAGGACAGCATTTACCGTATGGGCTTGTGCTTTATTGGGTACATAGTCTAATGTGCAGTCTGGGTCAGGTGTATCGTAATTTATCGTTGGAGGTAAGAGTTGATCTTGGATTGCTTTTACGGCAGCAACAGCTTCAATCCCGCCTGCAGCTCCTAAAAGGTGCCCGGTCATAGATTTTGTGGAACTTACCTTGAGTTTACTACAGTGATTACCAAAAAGAGTTGAAATTGCAGCAGATTCATTCCGATCATTAAATGGAGTAGATGTGCCATGAGCATTGATGTAATCAATGTCTGTGATTTGTAATCCAGCATCTACGATTGCTCGTTCCATTGCTTTTAGAGCACCAGTACCGCCCATGGCTGGTTGAGTTACATGAAAAGCATCATCAGTTGAGCCATATCCGGCTAGTTCAGCTAGAATTGTTGCTCCTCTGTTTTTTGCATGACTTTCAGTCTCGATAACCAAAATCCCAGCACCTTCACCCAAGACAAATCCATTCCGGTCTTTCTCGAAAGGTCGACTGGCTTTAGTAGGTTCATCACATGATTGTGATAATGCGCGCATATTAGCAAACCCTGCAATAGTCAATGGGGTCACACTGGCTTCAGTACCTCCACAGATCATCATATCAGCATCTCCCGCGATAATCAGTCTCATAGCCATTCCAATTGCATCGGTCGCAGAGGCACATGCAGAGGTTACTGTTTGGTTTGGTCCTCTGAATCCCCACCGAATGGACAAATGTCCACCAGCAATATTAGCAATCATTTTTGGAACAAAATGGGGAGATACTCGACGTGCGCTTTTATTTTCTATTACTGAATGTTGTTCTTCTAGTGTTTGGATTCCGCCCACACCGGTACCAATTGTAACCCCAACACGATCCATATCTAATTTCTCTGGATCAATATTAGCCATTTTTACCGCTTCGTCAGTTGCTACTAATGCATAAATAGAAAATGGGTCGAGTTTTCGAATTTCTTTTGGATCCAAAACCATCTCCGGTTGGAAATCCGATAACTCTCCAGCGATACTAACTCGATGTTCAGATGAATCAAAATATGTGATGCGACCAATACCGCTTTTCCCTGCAGTACAGGCTGCCCAAAATGCATCAACGTTATTCCCATTGGGTGCGAGAACCCCCAAACCTGTAATAACTATTTTTTCTCGGGTCATTTGGTTAATTCCGTTTATTTAACTTTCTCTACATAATCAACCGCGGCCTTAACAGTCGTGATCTTTTCTGCATCTTCATCTGGAATTTCTATACCGAACTCTTCTTCCAGTTCCATAATCAATTCTACGGTATCGAGTGAATCAGCACCGAGGTCATCTACGAAATGAGCCTCCAATTTGATTGCATCTTCTTCAACACCGAGTTTATCGATGATGACTTCTTTTACTTTGTCAAATGTGGACATATTGTCTCCTTGGTTAATTGATGACACGGCCACCATCAACAGTGATAGTTTGGCCAGTAATGTAACTTGCCTCGTCGGATGCCAGGAAAAGTGCTGCATGTGCGATATCTTCCGGTGATCCGATTCGGTTAGCAGGAATCCTGCTTAAAAATTCTTTTTTCACTTCATCAGACAATTCGTCTGTCATATCAGTTCCAATCCAGCCGGGAGCAATACAATTTACAGTAATTCCACGTGTTGCAACTTCTTTGGCAACGGATTTAGACATACCGATTAGTCCTGCTTTGGATGCGGCATAATTAGCCTGTCCAGGGTTCCCGGTTATTCCAACAATAGATGCGATATTGATTATACGGCCACTCCTATTTTTCATCATGGGGCGTAGCGCAGCTTTCATACCATGAAAGGCACCTTTCAAATTAATATTTAATACAGTATCCCATTGATCTTCCTTCATTCTCATTAAAAGATTATCCTGCGTAACACCGGCATTATTTACTAAAATATCCAATTTACCTTGGTCTTTTGCAGTTCTTGAAATTAAAGAAGAAAACGCTTCACCATCACCGATATCACAGGTTTGAAATGAAGCTGATCCGCCGTTTGCATTAATTTCTTCCGAAAGTGATTTGATAGCATCTTCGGTACGAGCCACACATACAACATGCGCATTTTCATTTGCAAAAACTTTAGCAATTACTTTTCCAATTCCTCGAGAAGCGCCTGTAATAATAGCAACTTTATTTGCTAAACTAAACATTGAAATGTTCTACCTGTTCTAAAGATTCTACACCTTGTGATGCTATTTTGCGATCTATACGTTTATTGAGACCTTGAAGAATTTTTCCGGGTCCCACTTCAGTGAAAGACTCAATTCCAAAATCTTTCATAGAAAGAATAGATTTTGACCAGAGAACAGGATTCTCTAACTGTCTAATGAGCGAATCTTTAATCTCGTGTCCTTTTGTTATCGGTTTGGCATCAACATTTGTAAAGATAGGAAAAAGTGAGTCCGAAATTTCGAGAGAATCAAGTGAATCAGCAAGTGCTTCTCTTGCAGGTGCCATGAGCGGAGAATGGAAGGCACCACTTACGTTTAATTGGACTGTCATCCTTGCGCCAGATGCCTTTGCAGAATCCATTACAGATTTCACTGCAGCCGGGGAACCAGAGATAACAACTTGTCCTGGTGAATTATAATTTGCAGGCACTACAACGCCAATTCCAGAATAATCGGAACATAATTCAGATACAGTTTCATCTTCTATTCCAATGATAGCAGCCATGGCCCCTTCTTGGGCAGCTCCAGCCTTTGCCATATTTTCAGCACGGATTTTCACGAGAGATAAGCCTGTCTCAAAATCAAAAGCATTGGCTACAGATAATGAAGAATATTCACCCAAACTATGTCCAGCAACGGCATTTGGAGAAAAGCCTTTTGCTTTTAATAATTCGCCCAGTATAACTGAAACAATATAAATAGCAGGTTGAGTATATTGTGTCTGTTTCAATTTTTCTTCTGGTCCATTAAAAATTATGGATTGAATATCACATTCCATAATGTCATTGGCGGACTCAAAATAATGTTTTCCTAAATCAGTATGATCAAAAATATCTTTTCCCATCCCAACATTTTGGGATGCTTGTCCAGGAAATAGCCAGGCTGATTTCATCAAGGTGCTTCCCATTTTAATAGCATGCTACCCCAAGTAAAGCCTGCTCCAAATGCAGCTACAAGAATGATATCACCATCTTTAATTCGCCCCGTTTCGACAGCTTCGTTCATAGCAATAGGAATGGTTCCAGCTGTTGTATTTCCAAAGCGATCAATATTGATCATTACTTTATTATCGGGAATATTGCATCGTTTTGCTGCTGCATCAATAATTCGTTTATTGGCCTGGTGTGGTATAAACAAGGAAATATTATCACCTGTTAAATTATTTTGAGCCAGGATCTGTTCAGAAACATCAGCCATACCCTTTACAGCAAATTTGAACACTTTTTTCCCATCCTGCATGATATAATGTTGTTTTGCATTTACAGATTCAATAGTTGCGGGCATCCGGCTTCCCCCGCCAGGTACGTGAAGAAAACCACCACCAGCACCATCCATATGAAGAATCGAATCAAAAATACCGGCACCAGGTTCGGTGGGTTCTAGGATAGCGCCACCAGCGCCATCACCAAAAAGAACACAAGTGTCTCGATCTGTAAAATCCAGGATGGAAGACATAGTATCTACTCCAATTACCATCACCTTATTATATTTACCGCAAGAAATGAATTTACTCCCGGTTTCTAGGCCATAAAGATATCCGGTACAAGCACCACTCAAGTCAAATCCCCACGCGTTTGATGCACCAATATTATTTTGAACCAATGCAGCTGTGGATGGGGCAAAGTGATCCGGTGTAACAGTTGCCACAATAATTATATCTATTTCTTCTGAGCTAATCCCGCGTTTTTTCAATAATTGTTCTGCGACTCGAGTAGATAGATCAGATGACGCTTCATTCTCGGCGGCAATATGGCGCTGAGAAATTCCAGTCCTTGTCTGGATCCATTCATCAGATGTTTCAACCAATTTTTCCAATTCAAAATTTGTCATAACCCTTTCAGGTACATAATGTGCAGTCGATGTGATTTTAGCGTTCAACTTAATCTCCAAAATGTATAGCTAGGCTTTTTTGCGTGTCTTCAATCAAATTATTTTGGATACATTTTTGTCCAAGAAAAATCGAATTCATAATAGATCGTGGCCCGGAACTCCCATGGCATACGATTGATATTCCATTAACGCCTAAAAGGGGTGTACCCCCATGTTCTTCATAATCGTATTTGGTTTTTAGATCATCAAAAATGGGCTTCATCAATTTAGCACCAATCTTATAAGATAATTTTTCATTGACCTTATCCTTGATTTCATCCGAAAAAAATGTAATCCAAGATTCTGCAAATTTTAATAATGTATTTCCAACAAATCCGTCACAAATTAATACATCCGCTTCGGATGTGAGCAAATGACGCCCTTCAATATTTCCAACAAAATTAGGTATTTCGGATAATAATTTGTGCGCTTCTATATAAAGATCAGACCCTTTATTTGGTTCTTCTCCAATATTAATTAATCCAATTTTAGGTGCTGCAAAGCCCTCAACATGATCGTAATAATGGGAGGCCATCAATGCAAATTGAACTAAGTGTTCTGGTTTTGCATCTGGGTTTGCACCCACATCACATAAAATTTTACCACGTTTTTCGGTTGGGAAATAAGCAGCCAGGGCTGGTCGTCGTACACCTGGAATTCGTCCTAACGATAATAAGGTTGTTGACATGATTGCACCGGTATGGCCTGCACTAATAAAACCATCAGCCTGACCATCTTTTACCATTTGAATTCCGCGAACTAAAGATGAATTTGGTTTCATTTTCAAAACTTTAGAACCCTTATCATCCATGTTGACCACTTCATCTGTGTGAACAATCTCAATCGTTTCCACCTCACGACCTGCCATTTCGGTTCGAATTGCAGTTTCGTCTCCCAAAAGGATTAGATTCAGAGGTTTGGATGATTTATCAATAGCATCCAATGCACCTTGCACGACCGCGTGGGGTGCGAAATCCCCTCCCATGGCATCAAGGGCAAATTTCATTTATAAAGAGGATTAATTAGGAAGCAGAAACAACCGGACGACCACGATAGTATCCACAACTTGGACATGCTCTATGCGGCATTTTTGTTTGGCTGCATTGTGGACAACTGGTGGTCGCAATAGCGCTTGATTTATAATGGGTGCGACGTTTTCTCGTACGTGCTTTTGATTGACGTTTTTTTGGGACTGCCATGAAATCTCCTAAAATCTACTCTGGTTAAAAATTGTTTAAAACATTCCAAGGACTGTCGTGACTATCGACTCTACAATCACAGGAACTTTGGTTCATATTTATTCCGCATTTAGGGCAAAGACCTTTACAATTATCATTACAATTAGGGTGCATTGGTTCTGCTAAACGAATGATATCTGCAATCGTATCACTTATTTCAATATGATCTATGTTTTTTGGAAAATGAACCATTTCCTGATCATCATCTCCAGTAAGTATTTCCTTCGCTGAGAGCCATAATTTGATTGGAAGTGTAACATCCTTTAGATTGTTGCATAAGCAGCGTACACATTCATATTTGGTAGTAGCTTTTATAACTCCAGATAATTGAAACCCAAATTGAACAATTTTGGCAGATAACTCACAAGTTATATGATCATCATAAAAAATCGTTCCACGGTCAGGCAATTCCCTAGCGGACATGTCAAAAAGCCTTTTATTAAACTCGGATTTTAATTCCGATCGTAATAGCTTCATTTACAGCCAGCAAAATTACCTTTTTCTTGGAATTTATCCAAGGTTGAAAGGTGAATATGGTTTAAGACTATTCGGAAAGAAACACCAGGTTTTATTCTTTAGGATCACTATCATCACCGGAATCGATATCATCAGATGGATTTTCATCTTCAGTGTTATCATCTTCTAAACCGCCTTCAGAATCATCACCTCCAACTTCGTTGTCATCGTCATCGAAATTATATTCATCATCCATATCTTCTTCTAATTCATCTTCATCTTTTCTTTGAAGGAGATCATCATCATCTGATTTTTTCTTAAAAATAATAAACATCAATGTTTCACCAACGGAAATGATTGATAATCCATATGATAAAATTGAGAGTCCAACTAGAAAAATAGAGATAGCAAGAAGAACGCCTGCCACCGTTTCCGAGCCGGAAAGAGGGCCGCTGGTTGCAGGAACGCTGCAGGTTAAAAAGGAAAGACAACCTAGATAACAATTGTTAAGGCATGTTGTCAACCATCCAGAACATCCGGCAAAAAAGGAGCAGAGCCAGCCAGGGTAAACCAAAGATGTGGCATAGTTCACCATACCAGAAAGTTTTTCGCCCATAAACCAATTACATCCAAAAACGTAATTAATGAGGTTGAATCCTGCGTTCCAGACCCAGCTAAATAAATAAACACTGATTAGTAATAAGGGGATAAGGACAATGTGATAAGCAATAACTCGCCAGGGTTGAGACCAGGTAATTGAATAGGATTGAAAAACCGTACCCATGGTATCTTCTTCATAAGTGCCAACAATAGCTGGCGTGTAATGAAGCGAAACTAAAAGGACAAATGCAGTATAAATTGTAAATACTGATCCAAAGAAATAGAAGAGGTAGGGAAATGCAAATATAAATTCACCCAAGTAGGGGATTTTACCCATGAAAGCAAATATGCCTGCAAAGACCATAAAAAATACTATGATCAAAACAATTGATATGGGAGCAAAAACTACTGGATGCCAGTGTTTACAAACATATTTCCACGCATCACCTGCAGAAAAGAAATCATTTCCTTTCAATTGTTTTAATGTGACACGAGTCACCGCAGTGCATGCTAAATAAATGGCAAGAATCCAAGCTTCTACACCGATAAAATAAGTGATCCAGGCAACCCACCCTGCTTCATTGCCAAAAAGGCATGGGTAAAGCCCGTATTGGTTGATGGCATCAGAAAAAGATACGCCAGCCATGCCTAAGGAAAGGTAAGAAAAGACCCAATACAGGATAAATCCACCCAAATTGCCCACCATAAAAATCCAGATCTTCTTTCCGCTTAAAGCAATGCGTGGTGCACGAAAAATATCTCTTACGTCAAAATAAAGGTCCATGGGGCCCATAGTATAATCTCCTATTGTGTATTATTATTCTTTTCTTACAAAATCGACCCAAGTAGCCATACCCAATTCTTCGGAGAGAACATCGGCTGCCGCTTTGGCTGAATTATAATTATCATAACTTCCAACACGCACACGATACCAGGTCTTATCCGTGTCAAACAAAGTTTTCTGGATATATGCGTCATAACCCTTGCTGATCATCTTTTGCGAAAATAACTGTGCATCATTCAGCATCCGTTTTGATGTAATTTGGATGGTGAATTGATCTGTCTTTGCAGCAATGGATGCGCCTTTTTTAGGTTGAATGGCTTTTGCTTGTACGCTTTTAGAAGTAATGATTTTTGCTACGGGTACATCATTATATTCTTCTTCTTCCTCCTGATCATCGCTATCTACATCATCGTAATCATTTTCATCAATTTCTTCATCTTCACTCTCAATTACTACATCTGATTCTTTTTCCAGATCTTCATTCAGCCATTCTTCGTTTACTTCATCTTGGGATTCTTCACCTTCAACTTCTTCTTCCTGTTTGTTAGGATCCATGATCGAAAAAGCAAATGTTTGATTGGCAATATCATCTCCATATTGAGATACAACCACTTCCACGGAATAGTCGCCAGGATAGTCTGGAATGAAAGACATTTTTTGGCCATCATCAGATGCGAACAGATCGGCAGAATTCATGAGAGAGCCATCAGGTTGATTCGCCAATGTCCAATTGTAATCCACATCTTTTCCTTCTTCAGGATTATCTGCTGTGATTGAAATAGATTCGCCCACGTAACCCTCGATACCGCCCCCGCTACAAGCGAAAAACGATACCAGAATAGTTAAAAATAGGGTTTTTCTCATAAGAAGGAAATCATTTATTGCTTATAAGTTCACTCTCTGTAAAGAAAAAGGCAATTTCTTTTTCAGCATTTTCATCGCTATCTGAACCATGTACGGCATTTTCTCCCAAACTAGTAGCAAAATCCTTCCGAATTGTTCCTTCAGCAGCTTCTTCTGGGTTGGTTGCGCCAATTGTTTCACGCCAAGCAGCCACAGCATTTTCTTTTTCTAATGCTAATACCATACAAGCACCAGACGACATGAATGTTGTGAGCTCACCGTAAAAAGGGCGCTCTCTATGAACTGCATAAAACCCTTCTGCTTGTGCTAATGTCATTTTTAATAATTTAGCAGAAAGTATCGTAAAACCTGTCTGTAAAATTCGGTCATATATCTTTCCAGTATATCTATTTTTTACTGCATC
>CAWVTW010000030.1:0-14150 GCA_963933175.1 uncultured bacterium | reverse complement strand
ATCGCCGTTCCTGGGTTCGGAGTCCGGGACAAAAGAAAACAGATGATTAAGTAATCAGTTATTGATTACAATTCTTTCTGTTCGTCCATGAATTGCAGTGAGTAACACATAGGTAGTTGTGTTAATTTCTTTTGCAATAGTTTCCACCGCTATATCATTACCATCCTTCTTCCCAAAAAATAAAACTTCTTCACCTGGGTCTGGCTCCACATCACCAAAATCAACCATGAATTGATCCATACACACCCTGCCAGCTAATTTATAAGTCTGACCTTTATATCCCACAAACCCTTTTTCATACCAAGGCCTTGGAAAACCATCAGCAAATCCGGCTTGGACCACAGCGATATTTGTTTCTTTTTCTGTAGTGAATACACCGCCATAACTCACTTGTGTTCCAGCCAGAACCTTTCGAACATTCACAATAGGACCACAAAAACTCATAACGGGCTCTACACTAATATCCATGGAAACTTCGTCCGAAGGCAACACACCGTACATGAGCATTCCAACTCGAACCATATTGAAATATGCATTTGGCAGATTCAGGATTGCACCACTATTGGAACAATGAACATATTTGAAATTAATCCCTGTATTTTTACCTTTTTCAACAATTGCATTAAATTGTCCCAGTTGGAATTCTGCATATGAAAGATCACCTTCATCTGCCGTTGCAAAATGAGAATAAATTCCTTCCGGATTCAAATGATTATCAACGATAAAAGTAAAAACTGTACGGGCTTCCGACACATCAAATCCTAATCGTGTCATTCCTGTATCAAACTTAAGATGAAATGTTGGGCAAGCTCCTGTTTTAACATGGAAATCTGATAATGCTTTCAAATCGGCCATTGCACATGCGTTCAAGGTAAAGTTTAATTCACTTGCCTTTGAAATTAATTCGGGCTGGATCCGAGAAAAAATCAGTATCTCATTATCAATTCCATTATCCCGGAGTTCAATGGCTTCTTCAAATGCAAAAACTGCAAAGATAATTCCCGGTTCTTTTGAGAGAACTTTAGATATTTCTAAGGCGCCATGACCATAGCCATTAGCCTTTACCACGCACACTAGTTTTCTGTCTCCTATATGACGACGGATATTCCATAGGTTTTGTTTGAGCCTGTCCGTGTGAATGTATGCTTTTGGACCGATGGAGGTCATGACTTGAATTCTGTAAGGAGTGCTTTCTTTAATTCATCAAATGATTCAAAAGTTTTAGTTGAGCAGGATGAAATCCATCCGCTTAATTTTTCTTTGGGAAGTTTATTTACCAAATATATTGGTTTATCCACCCAATAGGCCATAGTGACCTCACCATGGGTCCCGCCGCCGTATAATGTACTTTCATCCCATAGGACAATTAAATAGTCCACCTTCCCAGTGACTGCACGAAGATCTTGATTAATAAATAATCGAATGAATGCCTTATATTTTCTATGATTAGTTGTTTTCCATCCTTGATATTCTTCCGCACCATGAGCTAAGACTAATTTTTTCGATTCAAGTACTGGATCAATCGTGTCATGCCCAAGGTTTCCCTTTAACCAATTTGTTATGTCACTACGCCAATCCGCACCTTCATTTTGAGCATTTTCCATACCGCCAGATAAATAAGCAATCAATGGCGTAACTTCCATTTTAAAATTTTAGTATTAGCAATCACCCAAAATAAAACTAAAACCAAAGGATAAGCTAGCATTTGCCAATCAATGAATTTGGTATTTATAAACAATTGAAATGCCTGGAACGGGATAGAAATGGGTTGCCATTTCAAAAATGAATCGACCCCAGTTGGAAAAAAACCGAATTCAATGATAAAACCATTTCCGAATAAAATAAAAATGAATGTGATGAAAGTCATCATAGAAAATGTTGTCACCGTATCAATTAATAACCCCATACTGATTAATAAATTTCCAAGGAGCAATAAGTACAACCCAAGACAAACCATCATGAAAAGTGTTTCAATCACAGATAATGGAAAAGAAGATATTGCTGAAAAAATACCTATTGAGATTACGCCAAGAATTATGGCTTCAATTCCTGAAACGATGAGATATCCAAAGATCATCATGCGTTTCCGGTAAGGAGCAAGTACCACATGGGCGAGGACTTTACGATGAACCCTAAGGTCAAAGAAATCCCGATAGATTAGAGGAATCAATCCCATAGATGAAATGATAAAAATGAAACCAGGAATGACCCAAAGTTCGAAAGGTATGCCCGATAAACTATTCCTCATGATATTATTCAATGAAAGGCCTACCAATACATAAAGTATAACAGGCAGAGTAAGCAATAATAGCAAGCTCGGAACTAAGCGGTTTTTCCACGACCAAATTCGACGCATGAACAGTGCGTAAATCAATCCAATCCTCGTCCGGCAAATTCGGAATCCAGTAAATCCCGCAGACCTAATTTCTTTACATTCAAGTCAATCATTAGTTCGTCAGACACTGTACGTATCACATCAAAGAATACATTCCGAGTTCGTCCATAAAAGTGAAAAATATTATCTAATCGATTTGGGGAGACAACCGT
Source organism: uncultured bacterium (assembly GCA_963933175.1). GTDB lineage: Bacteria > Fidelibacterota > Marinisomatia > Marinisomatales > UBA1611. The sequence continues at coordinate 11,603 of CAWVTW010000030.1, read as the reverse complement.
CGCCACATTAGCCAATTTTTTATACAATTCTTCGGATAAATTTTCAAATTCTATCTGAAATTGATGATAGTCTAAGGTGCTTTCTAACAATTTATCCAAATGTCCATCCATGAGAATTTGCCCTTCATGAAAAACCAGAATTCGATCATGTGCTTGTTCGATCTCAACCAACGCGTTGCTCACATAAACAATTGTTTTATTTCCTTTCAATTCCTTCAGTAAATCCCATGTCAGGCGAATTGATTCTGCATCCATATAACCCGTTGGCTCATCCATGATTAAGACATCTGGATCATGAACCAATTCTCGAACTAACATCGTTTTTTTCTGAGTGCCGTGAGATACATTCATAGCCAATTGATTTAAATATTGCGTGAGGTTCAGGGCATCAGCATAACGTAAAATACGAGCAGATGCGGTGGATTTACTTACTTTATACAAATTGGCTGTAAATCGTATATTTTGTTCAAGAGTTAACCATGGATCCAAGTCATTTTCATGAGGCATATATCCAATGAGTTTACGAGTTTCCTGACGACGCTTATCCATATCCAATCCGTGAATAAAAACTTGACCAAAATTGGGATTCTCAAAGCCAGATAAAAGTTTTAGCAATGTTGTTTTCCCTGAATCATTTACGCCAACAATGGCAACAAGACTCCCTCGCTCTATACCGAATGTGAGTCCAGCGAGGACTGTTTTATCCCCTACCAGTTTCCCAACTTTTTTTAGTGTTATACTTGCTTCCATTTTATTTATTTACTACTCTATCTAATCTTAATTCACAATCCATCTTATTAGTGTGCTTCAAACCAATTTTCGCCAATCCCATAATCCACAACCAGTGGAACAGATAACTTCATAGCATTTTCCATTTTATTCACAACCAATTTTATTAATAATTCTTCTTCAGATTCCGGAAATTCGAATAATAATTCATCATGAATTTGAAGGACCATTTTTGACTTCATTTTTTGTGCTACTATTTCATTATGAATGGAACACATGGCCAATTTGATCATTTCCGCTGCCGAACCTTGAATTGGCATATTTATGGCCATCCTTTCTGCGGCTTGTCGTTTAAGACCATTCTCAGAATTCGCATCCCAAACAGGACGACGACGGCCCAACATTGTTTCCACATATTTATCATTTCGGGCTTTTTGCAAAGTGGAATCTATATAATTCCTGATACCTGAATATTGGTCAAAATAAGAATCTATTATAGCAACCGCTTCAATTCTTGGAATCCCCAATTCCTGGCTCATTCGAAAAGGACCTGCTCCATACATGATCCCAAAATTCACAACTTTTGCCGTTCGGCGCATTTCTGGTAGAACTGAATCTAATGGGACATTAAAAACATGGCTTGCTGTCCGTGAATGTATATCTTCTCCATTCTGAAAAGCTTGAATCAAACCTTTATCTTGACTTAAATGTGCCATAACTCGAAGCTCTACTTGGGAATAATCTGCTGAAAATATTTTCCAACCAGATGTTTTTGCTCTAAATGCTTTCCGAATTTCCCGACCCTCTTCTTTTTTGATTGGAATATTTTGGAAATTTGGGTTTGTACTAGACAACCGTCCCGTTGCAGCTATGGTTTGGTTAAATGTTGAATGAATCCTTCCTGTTTCCTCATTCACTAACTCTGGTAGTGCATCCACATAAGTGTTTTTTAGTTTATTGTATTTCCGGTATTCTAAAATATGTCTTGGCAATTCATGTTGATTTTTTAATTGTTGTAAAACTATTTCTGCTGTACTTCGTTTCTTGATCTGGGGTAATTCCAAAATATCAAAAAGAATATTCGCCAACTGCTGGGTAGAATTAATATTGAATTCTGTTCCTGCTAACCGATGAATATCGGATATGAGTGCATCCAATTTTTTTCCTAAATCATCAGACATCTCCTTTAAAAAGTCCAGATCCACAAATGTACCTTCGTATTCCATTTCAAGAAGAATAGGGATCAAGGGTACTTCAATAGTGGAAAAGAACTCATAGAGTTCTGCTTCTTTCAATCTGGTTGTAAATAATTCAGTGAGCTGAAATACAATATCTGCATCCTCTATCGAATAAAATGCTGCTTTTTCTAGAGGCACCTGATCTATTGTGATCTGGTTACGCCCCTTACCAATCAACTCTTCAATTGGCACCATTTCATAATTGAGATGTTCGAGACTCAAAGTGTCTAACTTTGCTGACCGGGCAGCCGGATTCAGTAAATGAGCGGCAATCATAGTGTCAAATTCAATCCCTTTTACCGTTACACCACATCGCTTGAGAATCAATGAATCATATTTGATATTTTGTCCAGTTTTATAGATTGTGTCATCTTCAAGGATAGGTCTCAATTTTTCCAGAACAATTTTCAGGTCATTCTCTCCGAAATTATTTTTTTCTTTCTCCAAATATTGGATTGGTATATACCAGCCGGAATCTGCTTTATTTGAAAAACTCAATCCAACAATATCTGCCTTCATAGCGTGTATAGACGTTGTTTCAACAGCAAAGGAAAACAATTTAGATATTTTCAAAGATTTCACAAGATCGTTTAAACTCTTTTCAGTAATGATTGTACTATAATTCTTCTCTACATTCTCCTTTTTTATCTTCACTTCAACATTGGATTCAGCGACCAATTGTTTTAAGAGGGCATAAAATTCCAATTCAGTGAATTTGTCAGTACATGCATCGATATTTATATCCCGTTTCTCTAATTCACCCACACTACAGGATAGTTCCACATCAGTGAGAATTGTGACCAATTCTTTACTTAATATGGCAATTTCAACGCCATCTTTTAAACCATTGTGAGCTCGTTTATTGGTGACTTTATCTGCATTCTCTAACGCGCCTTCTAATGATCCATAGGTTTTTATTAGTTTTACTGCTGTTTTTTCCCCCACGCCTGCCACACCGGGCACATTATCAGAACTGTCGCCCATAAGTCCCAAAAGATCGATGATCTTACTGGGTGGTACGCCCCATTTCTCTTCTACCTTTGCAGAATTATATATAATGGGATGAGGTGTTTTCCGAGTTCCCGGTGCAAACATAAAAATATGGTCATTCATGAGTTGCATAAAGTCTTTATCACCGCTCACAATATAAGTATCTAACCCTTCTTTTTCTGCCTGGACCGCCAATGTACCTATAATATCATCTGCTTCCACACCTGGTTTTTTTAAAACGGGTAGATTCATGGCTTCCAACATTTCCCAAAGATGGGGCAATTGAAGTTGCATTTCGTCAGGCATGGGTGAACGGTTTGCTTTGTACTCCTTGTACATATCATGTCGAAAGGTTTTTTCTTTGGAATCGAAGGCACAGGCAATATAATCAGGATTTTCAGATTTAATTATTCTCAGCACTTGATTTACAAAACCAAACAGTGCGCTGGTATGAAGTCCATAACTGGTAATGAGTGGATTTCTAATTAACCCAAAATGGGCGCGATAAAGGAGTGCATACCCATCCAGTATAAAAAAGCGTTTACGGTTAGTTTTAATAGAAGACATAAGCGAAAAAATTACGATACTCTTTCCTCCTGTACCACTCACATTTTATATAAAAAAAAAGCCCCTTCCTTCAACAAACTCAGGATTAGGGGCTTTTTAATAATCAGATAGAATCTGATGTGGGTTACATCATGCCACCCATGCCACCCATACCACCCATACCAGGATCTGGCATTGGAGGCATTTTATCATCTTCTGGTATATCTGTTATTGCAGCTTCGGTTGTCAGAATCATCCCAGCAATAGATGAAGCATTTTCAACAGCAACACGTGCTACTTTTGCAGGATCGATAATGCCAGCTTCAAACATGTTCACATACTTATCATTTCTTGCATCATATCCAAAATCGCCTTTCCCATTACGGACTTCTTGAACGATAATAGATGCTTCTACACCTGCATTTGAACAGATCTGGCGAATGGGTGCTTCCAAAGCACGACGCATGATATCTACACCAACTTGTTGTTCACTGTCAACTTTCACATCATCCAGAGCAGAAACTGAGCGAAGGAGAACCACACCACCACCAGGAACAATTCCTTCTTCAACGGCGGCACGAGTTGCGTGGAGTGCATCTTCCACACGTGCTTTCTTTTCTTTCATTTCTACTTCCGTTGCAGCACCAACATTGATTACTGCAACACCACCAGACAACTTTGCGAGGCGTTCTTGCAGTTTTTCACTATCATAGTCTGATGTTGTTTTATCAATCTGAACTTTGATCTCTTTGATCCGTGCTTTAATGGCATCTGCAGATCCACCACCATCAACGATGGTTGAATTATCTTTATCAGAGACAACACGTTTTGCTGTCCCAAGATAATCTAGGTTTGCACTTTCTAGTTTGTAACCAGCATCTTCAGAGATGACAGTTCCACCAGTCAGTACAGCAATGTCTTCCAACATCGCTTTGCGTCGATCGCCAAACCCTGGAGCTTTTACAGCTAATACTTTAAAAGTACCTCGAAGTTTATTGACCACAAGAGTCGCCAATGCTTCGCCTTCAATATCTTCAGCGATAATGACTATAGGCTTACCGGTTTGAACCACTTTTTCCAATAATGGTAGAAGATCTTTCATGTTACTGATCTTCTTATCGTGAATCAAGATATATGGATCTTCCATTTCTGCATCCATGGATTCAGAATTTGTCACGAAATACGGTGACAAATATCCACGATCAAATTGCATCCCCTCAACAAATTCAAGGAATGTTTCAGCAGTTTTGGATTCTTCAACTGTGATAACGCCATCTTTACCAACTTTTTCCATAGATTCAGCGATCTTATCGCCTATTTCTTTATCATCGTTTGCGGAAATGGTAGCAACCTGAGCAATTTGTTGTGCATCCGGTAAATCTTTAGATTGACCTTTGATAGCTTCTATAATCGCATCGCGGGCAGCATCAATTCCACGTTTAATGGACATGGGGTTTGCTCCTGCAGTTACATTTTTAATCCCTTCAGTAATGATAGATTGTGCTAAAACAGTTGCTGTGGTAGTTCCATCACCCGCAACATCGGATGTTTTGGAAGCAACTTCGCGAACCATTTGTGCACCTATGTTCTCAAGTTTATTCTCGAGTTCGATTTCTTTTGCGACGGTAACGCCATCTTTAGTAACAGTTGGTGTACCGAATTTTTTCTCAATGACGACATTTCGTCCTTTAGGTCCCAGCGTAATTTTGACCGCATTGGCCAATTTATCCACACCAGCTTTTAAAGAATTACGAGCGTCAAGAGAATATGCAATGTCTTTTGCCATTTTTATTGTCTCCTTATAATACAGCTAAAATGTCGCTTTCGCGCATGATTACAAAATCCGTGCCTTCAAGAGAAATCTCAGTTCCGGAATATTTTCCGTAGAGAACTCTATCTCCTGCTTTCACGGTCATATCTACAATTGTGCCAGCATCACTGGCTTTGCCTGGTCCAACAACAACAACAGTTCCCCGTTGTGGCTTTTCCTGGGCAGTATCAGGAAGAATAATTCCTCCGGATGATTTTTCTTCAGCTGCATCAGGTTCCACGACAACGCGGTCTGATAATGGCTTTAGTTTTAGACCCATTTCATAAACTCCTTTATGTGTTGATCTTTATTTAATTAAAATATTTCTCAAAAGCGGCGGTGAAAATACAGCACAATATGTTTTATTTTCAACGATTAAGAGAATGTCTCAAACTGCACATCATTTATACAAAGAGTGTGCCAGAGCAACTTCTAATTCATTTTGTGATAGTTCCATAAATAATAATGTCAATATGGCAAAGTCTATTATTATCTCCCTGTTGATCCAAATCCGCCCGATCCTCGTGGTGTTTCTGTCAATTCGTCTACTAACTGAAATTGGATGGGACTCCCATCCATAGCAACCAATTGAAAAAGACGTTGCCTTTCTTCCACTGTATAGGGCTCCAATTTAATATTATCCACAGCAGCCATGATTTCACCCCTATAACCCGCATCGATGAGCCCAATAGAATTGCATAGCCGTAGTGGCGTTTTGGCAATACTTGATCGCGGCATTAATAGATACGATTTATTTTCCATATTCTCGCAGGCAATGCCCAAATGGATTAGGGCGGTCTCCCCTGCTTCAATAGTTTGTTCATCGATTACGAAGAGATCGATCCCCGCATCTCCATCGTGAAAATGGCCGTGATTTTCGTAAAGAGATCTGACGGAACTATTAAATGGTTTAATTTTTAAATGCATATTTTTTGTTAATTGGTTAAATGGTTGATTTGATCATTAGTAGAATAAAACATGATGGTATAATCACTATATCATTCAATCTTTTTCGATTAAAGATTTTAATTTTTTAATATGCTGTGGTGTTGAGCCGCAGCAAACCCCGATTACACCAGGATCTTTTATCAAAATAGACTTCATTCCAGTGCTGAAATTAGATTCGTCAATAATATCAAAATAATGATTTCTGAAATCAGTTTTCCCAAGGTTTGGATAGGTGCCCCAGGTCCCTTTCCAATCATTTTGAAAATGATCGATGCACCTTAATGTCGTATCCAATTGGTTGCAATTATTCAGCAAAAAATCCACTTCATAACCATTAATTAGTGAGATAACATCTTCAATTGGCGTCCCATCTAGAATATGATCGCCGTTTTTCATAATGAGACTTAACCCCACATCATAGTCAAAACATCTGGCAGTTTCCAGGGCGATGGTGATCTCATGGATATTCCCCATGGTTTCAAATATAATGAAATTCAAACCTGCGTCAACCATCCATTCCGTGGTTTCGCCATAACTATCTTCAGCAGCGGTTTTCCCTGGAAATTTCTCCGGTGAATAACAATCTTCAAGAGTCGTAATAGAGCCAGCAACTTTTACAGATTCGCCCGATGTACTTTGTGCAAATTCAACCGCTTTATATAAACTATCCTTTGACCGTTCTCTTGCTCTTGTTGATGTATATCCGGCTTTTCGATACGTCCAGGTTGTAGTCCTAAACGTATTCGTTGTAATAATATCAGCACCCGCTTTTATATAATCTAAATGAATGTCCCTTACAATGTCCGGATGAGTCAAATTAGCATCGGCAGACCATAACGGAAGGGGAATATTAACACCACGTTTTTCTAATTCTGTTCCCATAGCACCGTCTAGAATTAATGGTTTTTTCATCAAGTCTTTTTCAATACTGGAATAAAATAATACATGGCGATGCCTGTGGTGATAATACCGACCCCGATTATAGACTCAAATGTGGATTCTCTGAATGAATAAAATAATATCCAGCAATTGATAATAAGGTAAATCATCGGTGTAAGTGGGTAGGCCCAGACTTTATAAGGGCGATCAAGGTCAGGTTCCTTGATTCGCAGGATAAATAGAGAGATAACAATTAATGTTGTTGTAATAATAAAAGAAATACCAGCATACATCAGCACCTGTTCAAAGGATGATGTAAGAATAAAAAATAATGATATCCCCAACTGAACCCAAAAAGCATTCAATGGAATTTCATTCGAATTCTTTTCTTTTAAAAATCCAATAAACGCATGATCTTCTCCCATGATCTGCATAATTCTTGGACCAATGTATATATAACTACTCACGGTAGATAAAAGTAAAATAGAAATGCCGAGTCCAATGATCTTTGCTCCCATTTCACCAAATATTCGAACACCTGCAATGTAGCCCACTTCCACTTGCCCAACTATAGCACCCGTAGGAGTAGAATACAAAAACACATAATTCAATAAAACATATAGCACCATAACAAAAGCGGTTCCGATTAGCATGGATCGCGAAATATTTTGTTTTGGATTATGGATCTCTCCCGCAACATAAACCGCTGAATTCCATCCCGTATAGGCATAGGATACCCAAACCAAACTCACAGCAAAGCCGGAACTCAACAACACTGCTCCATCTCCAAGTTTGGGCCAGATCGAAATGGATTGGGGCGCATTCATATTTAATCCAAATGCGATAAAAATCAGGATCAACCCTATTTTTATTATGGTAGAGCTATCTTGAAATTTTATTCCCCATGTTACGCTCATCATATGTAGTCCATGAAACCCTAAAATAACAATTGCAGCGATAAATGTTTGATCCAATCCCGGGATGACGGCAGACAAATAACTTCCCAAAGCCATGGCTGCCAAAACTGCAGGTGCACTAAATCCTACTGTGGCCGAGACTATTCCTGCGGCAAAGCCAATGGACGGATGGATGATGCGGCTTAACAAATGGTATTCGCCACCGGAGCGTGGCAATGCTGTTCCCAATTCGCTATATACCAATGAGCCGCACAATGCCACAATGCCACCAACAATCCAGAGCATCATCAGGGGAAATACGGATTGAATATCTACCAGCTGATAGCCGAGACTAGTGAATACACCCGTACCGATCATGGAAGCGACAACAAAAGAAGACGCCGTCCAGACAGAGAGATGTCTTCCGGTTTCAGGCTGGGCCAAGGATCAGTAGCGAAAAAGATTAAATGCGAGCAGTAACCACCCGACAATAAAACACAACCCGCCAATAGGCGTGATTGCGCCAAGCCATCTTGCGTTGGTTAAAACCAACAAATAAAGACTACCGGAAAAAATAACGATACCAAAGGTGATGAAAGTAGCAGGCATTTGAATGATATCTTGGGAAACCTGGAAACCAATCGCACCAATTATCAATAGTCCAAGTGCATGGTACAAATGATATCGAACACCGGTCTCAAAAATGACAAGATCTTCTGGCAAGACTTTAGATTTTAAAGCATGGGCACCGAATGCGCCTAGTAAAACGGCTAATCCAGCCAGAGATGCCCCAACAATCAGCCAGGTTTTCATCTATGATTCGGAACGCTGTATCACAGTCCGCATGGGAAATGGGATGTCGATACCTTCCTCGTTGAAGCGTTTATGTAGTTTTTTCACAAACTCATGTATGATGGGGTTCTGATCACCGTATTTATTCCCACGGAAATAAACCATGAAATCAATGCTAGATTCTCCAAATCCTTTGAACTTAAATGATGGTGTCGATTGTTTATTCATTTGATCCATATATTGATGGAGATCGTTGGCTACTTCCATCACCACGCGTTCAACCACATCCAAATCAGAATCATATCCAACTCCCACAGGAATCTTCACTGAAAAGCTGGGATCACCACTATCATAATTCTTGATGATGGCATTGGACAATTTCGTATTCGGAATATGAATTATATTGTTTGTCCGCTCAAGCATTTTCGTATTCCGCCAGGTAATATTTTGTACATAACCCATTTCACCAGAATCCAAACTAATAAAATCACCCGGTTGAACTTTTTTACTCAATAAAATATGGAGACCAGCAAATACATCAGTAAGTGTATCCTTGAGTGCAAGAGAAACAGCTAGACCACCAATACCCAAAGCCGTGAGCATCGGCGCGATAGAAATATCTAAAGCATCCAAAATAACGAGAAGACCAATACTATAGACCGTGATCCACACAAAATTGGTAAACATAGTTGTTGACGGGAATCCACCTCCTTGTTTCTTTGACCAGAGATTAAGTAAACCAACAATCAATTTTGCAGCTGCATGTGTGATAGATGCCATCAAGATAATGATCAGAAAGTTGGAAACATACAGTCCAAAAGGTTCAGCAATTTCAACATCACGGAGTGCCAGAGATAATGCAGCCCAGAAAAACCAGATAACAATCTGTGATTCAACTGCATTCAGGATTATGTCGTCCCCTTCCCATTCAGATGTTAATGCTGCTTTTTTAAGGCGAGTATGAACAACCTGTTTAAATATCATTCCCAACACTATACCTATAAAAACGATGGCAGCAGGTATAAACCAGGTATTCATTAGCTGATTAGACTGGATTAATTCAAAAATATCATTCATTTTAATCAAACTTCACAGACACTAGCTGTGAAATTCCCTTTTTCTCCTGAGTTACACCATACATATAGTCGGCAATTTCCATCGTTAGTTTATTATGAGTTACAATGATGAATTGGGTTTCATCGGAAAATTTGGTAAGTACGCGAGTAAGTTTATGAATATTCATATCATCTAACGGTGCATCAACTTCATCTAGAATACAATAAGGACTTGGCTTTACCTGATAAATTGAAAATAATAGAGCAATTGCAGTCAGTGCTTTTTCTCCACTAGATAACAATCGTAAGGATGTATTTCGTTTGCCAGGTGGTTGGGCTTCGATTCCAATATCTGCTTCAAGCGGATCAGGATCTCCAACTAATTTTAACGAAGCAGTGCCTCCTTCGAAAAATAATTGAAATAATTTTCCAAAATTTGTCTTAATCATATCAAAAGTTTCCTGGAATCTTTTCCGAGCCACTTTATCAATTTTACGAATAGTTTCTCGAAGATTTTCTTCAGATTCAATTAGATCATCTCTTTGGGTCAACAATATTTCAAGTCGTTCATTTTCTTCATCATGTTCATCCTGAACTGCCATATTCACTGGACCGATATTTTCTAAAGTCCTTTGAACTTTATGGATCTCTATTTCCAATTGTTCTTCAGAATCATCAACGATTAATTCTTTTGGAATATTTTTATTATATCTGTCACGAATTCTTTCTTCAACCAATCGAATCATTTGATTTGTTTCAGTTGCATCTAATTGGGCATTTTTCAAATCTTCAAGAATCTGTTCACGATTTTTTTGTTCCGCAGCAATACGAGCCTGAACTTCTTCAATATTTTGGTATGTTTCGCGATAAACAGATTGTTTTAAATCTAAGATGGATCGCTGTTTTTGAATCTCAGCATTCAATATTTGTAATTCTTTTTCACCCTCTGTTATTTCTCTATCCAAATCTATTTTTCTTGCTTGAAGATCTTCAACTTCAGTTTTTATTCGTTCTTGTCGGATTTTTAACTCATCTCGAGATTCATCTCCAGAGGATTTCTTAAACTTGAGTTGATCCCTTCGGGTTTGCAATTCGATTAAATTGATCCGTATATCTTGTATTTTTTGCTGGTAATCATCCCGTTCTTTTCTGGATACTAACATTTCCTCATTGGATTTTTCCACTTTCGATTGAAATGAATCAAGAGATTTCTGTGCTTTATCCATGTTAGGTTGAAGCAATTTCAACGCTTGACTAGATTGTTTCAATAATGATTTAGTTTCTTCTAATTCCTGCTTCGCAGACTGAATCGCTTCAAAGGCCTGTGTTTGTTGGAATTCACTTCGAATTGATTCCGTCTCTAGTAGAGACAAAACTTGAGCACAACTTTCTACCGCGCGAAGGTTTTCTTTTACTACGGAATGGTTTGATTGAATCTCATCCAAAAGTGTTTTCGTTTTATTATTTAATTCTTTTTCTTTATTCAAAAGACTCTGCAGGTCAGTTGAAATGGAGTCTAGTTTTTTCTGACGACCCATCAAATTGCCATGTTCAGAAATTTGCCGGCTCTTAAGAATCAAATCACTTCCAGAATAGGCGCCGGAAAGATCGACTACACCCCACCCTTCAAAGTCTTTGGATTGAAGTGACTTTTGTAAATCAGTAACGATTAACAGATTACCTAATAAATAGTGCGCTAAAGGTTCCAATTCTTTACTCG
>CAWVTW010000029.1:0-14419 GCA_963933175.1 uncultured bacterium | reverse complement strand
TTCACGTGCGGTTTTGTTCTCTCAAATTTTTGTTTAGCCATTACTTATAAACTCCAAAAGTTTTTTAATTAAGATGCTTTTCCGTGCAATTTTTCTAGAATCTCTGTTTCAATACTGGCGGGCACTTGTTGATATTTTGCAAATTCCATATGAAAAACAGCTCGACCTTGGGTGATTGAACGAAGATCAGTTACATAGCCAAACATACTACTCAGTGGTACAAATGCCCTGACTACCTGCGCTTCCTTCCGCTGGTCCATGCCATCTATCTTTCCACGACGCGAACTCAAATCTCCCATCACATCACCCAGATATTCATCCGGGACAATGACTTCAACTTTCATAATAGGTTCCATCAATTTTGGTGATGCTTTTTTACATGCGGCCTGAATCGCCATAGAACCGGCTATCTTGAAGGACATTTCAGACGAATCAACATCGTGGTAAGACCCAAAAACCAATTCAACACGAATATCTTCAATTGGATAACCAGCAATCACACCATTCTTAATGGCCTCTTTCATACCCGCATCTACAGAAGGGATATACTCACGAGGAATAACACCTCCAACAATCTTATTTTCAAAATGATATCCTTTCCCAGGTTCATTTGGCTCAACATTAATTACTACATGAGCATATTGTCCGCGACCACCAGACTGGCGAACAAATTTCATAGTTAATTCAGAGACTGCCTTGGTTATTGCTTCACGATAAGCAACCATAGGTTGCCCAATATTTGCCCTGACTTTGAATTCACGAAGAAGTCGTTCTACCAGAATTTCCAAGTGGAGTTCACCCATTCCCGCAATAATAGTCTGCCCCGTTTCATCATCTGTTGAAACACGGAAAGTAGGGTCTTCTTCTCCCAGTTTTTGCAAACCCTTGTATAGAGAATCTTGATCCCCCTTACTTACAGGCTCAACTGAAACAGCCACAACTGGCTCTGGAAAATCCATCGATTCAAGTATAATTTGATTTTTTTCATCACAGAGCGTATGTCCTGTTTTGACATTTTTCAATCCAACGGCAGCAATAATTTCACCAGTTGAAACTGCATCACGATCTTCACGCTTATTAGAGTGCATCAAAAGAATCCTACTAATCCTTTCACGTTTCCCAGTAGTAGGATTATACACATATGAACCCGCATCTAATCTACCAGAATAAACACGCATATAAGTTAATTTCCCAACATAAGGGTCGGTCATTATTTTAAAAGCAAGCGCACTAAAATGTTCTTTGTCATTTGGCTCACGAGTTAACTCAGTGTCAGAATTTCTAGCATCTACCCCATTGACAGCACCAACATCAAGCGGCGATGGCAATAGATTAATAATTGCATCTAAAAGGCGCTGAACTCCCTTATTTTTAAATGCAGACCCACAAAGCGTGGGAATAAAAGTATTGTCCAAACATCCTTTTCGGATTGCAGCTTTCAATTCAGCAACAGTGATTTCTTCATCTCCGAGATATTTTTCCATCAAATGCTCATCATATGTAGCGGTTTCTTCAATCAAATGATGACGCCATTTTTCTGCTTCTCCCAGTAAGTCAGTGGGGATTTCACCATATTCAAAATGAGAACCCAATTCGCTTTCATTATAAAGAATGGATTTCATTTCCATCAAGTCTATGATCCCAGTAAACAATTCTCCGGCACCAATTGGAATAACTAGCGGTAACGGCGTTGCGCCGAGGCGATCCTTGATCATTTCAAGTACATGATAAAAATCAGCACCCACACGATCCATTTTATTTACAAATGCGATTCGAGGGACATCGTATTTATCAGCTTGCCGCCAAACTGTTTCACTCTGTGGCTCAACACCACCTACAGCACAAAAAACAGCAACAGCACCATCAAGTACGCGAAGCGATCTTTCTACTTCAACGGTGAAATCAACGTGACCAGGAGTATCAATAATATTAATACGATGGTCTTCCCATATACACGTAGTAGCAGCTGATGTAATAGTAATACCACGCTCCTGCTCTTGCTCCATCCAATCCATAGTGGCTGCACCATCATGCACCTCACCAATACGATGGGTTCGACCGGTATAATACAGAACACGTTCTGTCAAAGTCGTTTTACCGGCATCGATGTGCGCCATGATGCCGATATTTCTTACTTCTTCTAAATTTGTCTGTTTCAACTGACTACTCTAAATATATAATTAACGGAAATGAGCAAATGCCTTGTTCGCATCTGCCATTCTATGTGTATCATCTTTCTTTTTAACAGCACCACCTTCACCATTAGCTGCAGAGATCAGCTCAGATGCTAATTTTTCCGACATAGGTTTACCAGACCGCCCAATTGCCGCATTAATAAGCCAATGTGATGCTAAATAAAAACGACGGCCTCTTGGCACTTCGATGGGGACCTGATATGTCGCGCCGCCAACTCTACGAGATTTGACTTCCACCGATGGAGCTACATTTTCAATTGCCTTTTCAAAGATTTTCAGGCCATCTGTTTTTGTACGCTGCTTTATTTGATCCATTGCACCATAAAATATTTTTTCAGCTATACCTTTCTTACCTTGATCCATGATATAATTCACAAATTTAGCAACCAGTTTATCATTATAAACCGGGTCAGGTAATATTTGTCTACGTTCTGGTCGTCTTCTTCTCATTATATATTTTTTTTAATTTGGCTTTTTAGCACCGTAACGGGAACGGCTTGTCTTCCGATCACTCACGCCAGCGGTATCTAATGTTCCACGGACAACGTGATAGCGAACACCTGGCAAATCCTTAACTCGCCCCCCCTCTATAAGAACAATACTATGTTCCTGGAGATTGTGCCCCTCACCTGGAATATAAGCAGCAACTTCCATCCCATTGGTCAACCGTACACGCGCCACTTTCCGCAGTGCGGAATTCGGCTTTTTAGGCGTAGTTGTATAAACACGAGTGCATACTCCACGTTTCTGAGGATTACTCATGAGTGCCGGTGTGCTTGTTTTCTTTGAAACGCGCTTCCGGCCTTTTCTAACTAATTGATTTATCGTCGGCATATCACTTTATCTAGAGCCTATAAAATTACGCATAAAATAGAAAATACTGCAATAACCATTTTAAATATTTTCATTATTATTATGCTACTGCATCACCCAATTCAGACAGGGCATCTTCATCAGTATCATGCGCACCTACAAGAATGTCCCGAATGCCAGGAGTTCCTGTTCCAGCAGGGATCAAGCGACCCACAGCGACATTCTCTTTTAATCCCTGGAGGTAATCAGTTTTCCCAGCGGTGGATGCGTCAGTCAATACGCGAGTTGTCTCCTGAAAAGATGCGGCTGAAATGAAACTTTCAGTGTTTAATGATGCGCGGGTAATACCCATCAAAATTGGTTCAAATGTAGCCGGTTTCGGCTTTCGATATGTAGCCAATTCTTTCCCATCGGCTTTCAAATCCTTATTAATCTCAAGGAGTTCAGCACGATCTATCATGGAATCTTGTTCCAAATCAGAATCACCCACTTCATTCACAATAATCATTTTGGATAAACGGTCATTTTCAATAAAAAAGTCACGTTTTGCAATACGGTCTTCCTCAAGAAACCGCGTATCGCCTGTATCTTTTACACTAACCTTTAACATCATTTGACCCACAATAACTTCAATATGTTTGTCATTAATCTTAACGCCCTGTAATCGATATACTTCCTGAATCTCATTTACTAGATAATCTCGAACTGCTGCAGGTCCCAAAACATGGAGAATATCTTCAGGAGAGATGGCACCTTCACAAAGGTTTGTTCCTGCATTGATATAATCGCCGTCATGGACAATTACATGTTTACCATAAGGTATAGAGTACTTTCTTTCTTCTCCATCAACACCCATCACGTGGATCTTGCGAACTCCGCGTTTAGTATCACCAAAACTAACAGTACCATTAATTTCTGTCATAACTGCAGGATTTGAAGGTTTTCGAGCTTCAAATAATTCCGCAACTCGAGGCAGCCCCCCCGTTATATCACGGGTTTTACCAATTTCTTTAGGAATCTTCACCAAAGTTTGTCCACGAGCAACTTTTTGTTTATTGGTAACAACCAAAGTTGCCTTCACGGGCAATATGGTACCACCAGCAAGAATCTTTCCTGCCTTATCAATAATTTCGATATGAGGACTCAATTTCCGATCTCTGGCTTCCACAACAACCATTTGCTTTTTTCCACCTTCAACAGATTCAACCGCATAGGTCTCACCTTCTATGAAATCATTCAAAGAGACTAAACCAGTTTCACGTGCT
Source organism: uncultured bacterium (assembly GCA_963933175.1). Lineage (GTDB taxonomy): Bacteria > Fidelibacterota > Marinisomatia > Marinisomatales > UBA1611. Next base: position 10,146 of record CAWVTW010000029.1, on the reverse strand, counting down.
AAAATTATATCTGTATACGGGTCCCACTGAATCAAGGTTGTTTTTGCTGCAATCTCATCACCATCGCTCACAAAAACATTTGAACCATAAGGGACATTAAATGAAGCATTTTCCTGCCCTTCTTTATTTATAATAAAGAGCTTTGCATGGCGGACCATACAACGTCGAACTTTTGTTCCAGATTCATCTATCGTATCAGCAAAATCATAATTATCAGAGAATTTGACAGTCCCCGGACGCTTTGTAGTCATTTCTGATTTTTCAATAATTCTCGTTGCAGTACCTCCAATATGGAAAGTACGAAGTGTTAACTGTGTTCCAGGCTCACCAATACTTTGTGCGGCACGAATCCCAACAGCTGTTCCAATATCAACTAATTGATGAGTTGATAAATCCCAGCCATAACATTTCGCACAACACCCTCTTTTTGCTTCACACGTAAGGATTGAACGAATACGGATATTCTCTACGCCGCTGTCCCCGATCATTTCAGCTTCGTCATCTTCGATTACAGATCCTGCCTTCACAACGACTTCACCTTTCATAATGAAGTCATCTACCACAGTTCTCCCAAGAATCCTATCTGATAAGGATTCAATGAGTTCTTCACCTTCTTTTAAATCAGCAATCAGAATACCATTAATTGTATCACAATCCGTGATATATACAACCACATCCTGTGCAACATCAACCAATCGTCGAGTTAAATACCCAGCGTCCGCGGTTTTTAACGCAGTATCAGCTAAACCTTTTCTGGCTCCATGAGTTGATATAAAGTACTCAAAGACAGATAGTCCTTCCTTAAAATTTGATGTAATTGGCGATTCAATAATTTCACCCACACCCCCTTTCATAGATTTTTGTGGTTTAGCCATCAACCCACGCATTCCAGCCAACTGCTTGATCTGATCTTGTGAACCACGAGCACCAGAATCAGCCATCATATAGACTGGATTAAATCCGTGTCTATCTTCTCGTATAGAATCCATCATGGAAGCAGCAACACGGTTAGTTGCATGTGTCCAAATGTCAATTACCTTATTATATCGCTCTCCATCCGTTAAAATATGACGATCATACTTATTTTTAATTTCATCAACTTCTTTTTGAGCACTTTCTAGTATCACATCTTTGGCATCAGGAATCAATACATCACTAATCGCAATTGAAGCCCCACTAACAGTCGCCATACTAAATCCAAGGTCTTTTAACTGATCTAAGAATATAACCGTTTGGAAATTCCCAGCAAGAAAATAAGTGTTACTAACAACTTGAGTTAATTTTTTCTTATTGATTAGGTCATTAACAAATTCAACACCTTCCGGTAGAATTGAATTAAAAATAATCCGACCAACAGTAGTATTTTTAATCCATTTACCATTGTGACGAACATTTACTATTGCATGTAAGCCCACAGCTTTATTTTCATACGCTAGCAATCCTTCTTCAATAGAACCAAATAATTTCCCTTCTCCCTTATCACCTTCTTTTGGGAGGGTAAGATAATAGCACCCCAACACCATATCCTGAGAAGGAACAGCAATCGGTTGGCCATTTGCCGGATGAAGGATATTATGACTTGCCAGCATCAGCATCCGCGCTTCCATCTGGGCTTCTAAAGATAGCGGGAGGTGGACTGCCATCTGATCACCGTCAAAGTCAGCATTAAATGCTGAACAAACCAATGGATGCAATTGGATCGCCTTACCATCTACAAGAACAGGCTGAAATGCCTGGATCCCAAGACGGTGCAACGTTGGTGCACGATTCAGAAGTACTGGATGGTCCCGTACAACATATTCTAAAACTTTATAAACCACTGGTTCTCGATTTTCCACCATGAGTTTTGCACTTCTTGGAGTTTGAGTGTACCCACGAGCCATTAGTTCATGTATCATGTGAGGCTTGAACAACTCTAAGGCCATATTTTTTGGCATCCCACATTCACTAAGTTTGAGGCTAGGCCCAACAACAATCACAGAACGACCAGAATAATCGACACGTTTTCCAAGGAGGTTTTGACGGAAACGTCCAGTTTTTCCACGAAGCATATCCGAGAGAGATTTTAATGGACGCCGAGATCCACTTCGAATCGCAGTTTTTCGTCTGTTATTATCAAACAAAGCGTCAACAGCTTCCTGAAGCATCCTTTTTTCATTTCTTAAAATGACATCAGGGGCATTTATTTCCATTAATTGTTTTAGCCGATTGTTACGAATAATAATCCGTCGATAAAGATCATTCAAATCAGACGCAGCAAAACGACCGCCTTCGAGTGGGACCAGTGGTCGTAACTCTGGTGGGATTACTGGCAGAATAGACACAATCATCCATTCAGGCTTGTTAAGCTTTTTTTTGGTTGGATCAGGAACAAACGATTGTACAACTTTCAAGCGCTTTAATGCATCAGCTCGTTTTTGCTTTGACTTGGATGTTTTAACAATATCGATCAGTTCCCTTTTTAATTCGATAACATTCAACCTTGAGAGCAATTCTTTCATAGCATCGCCACCCATTGTTGCATGAAAATAATTTTCATTATCTCTGTCTTCTTCAGAAACAGCCATATATCCGAATTGTTGTTCGAGCTCTAGATATTCATCCTCCTCGATTAATTCGAACTTTTCGATGCCACTTTCGCCAGGTTCAATTACCATGAACATTTCATAATAGATCACACGCTCAAGGTCCTTGGTGCTTTTTCCCGCAAGATAACTCAACTTGCTTGGAATAGACCGTAAGTACCAAATATGAACTACAGGAACAGCCAGTGTTATATGCCCCATTCGTTCACGACGAACTTTTTTACGGGTAACTTCTACGCCACAACGATCACAAATAATGCCACGGTACCGAATCCCTTTGTATTTGCCACAATGACATTCATAGTCTTTAACAGGTCCAAAAATCTTTTCACAAAAAAGACCATCTTTTTCGGGCTTGTATGAGCGGTAATTAATGGTTTCCGGTTTTAAAACTTCCCCGTAAGAACGGGCAAGGGTCATTTCCGGGGAAGATAATCCAATGGTGATTGAACTATATTTTTTTGAAGTATCAATAGTGGTTGATTGGATGTAAGTCAAAGCATTGTCTCCTTACGCTAATCCAGTTGTACATCAATGCAAAGACCTTGAAGTTCTTTGATCATTACATTGAAAGATTCAGGTGATGAAAATTCAGGCATTTGTTCGCCTCGAACGATTGAGTTATAGACCTTTGATCGGCCTTCAACGTCATCGGATTTAACAGTCAATAACTCATGAAGCGTATGCGCTGCGCCATAGGCTTGCAAGGCCCAAACCTCCATCTCACCAAAACGCTGTCCACCAAACTGAGCTTTACCACCCAGAGGCTGCTGTGTAATTAGTGAATAAGGTCCCGTAGAACGCGCATGCATCTTATCATCAACCATGTGACTCAATTTCATCATGTATATATTTCCAACTGTGACAGGATTGTCGAAGTACTCTCCTGTTTTCCCGTCGATCAGCCGTTCTTTTCCAGATGCCGGAAGCCCCGCTTCCTTCATCTCTTTCGCAACTTCTTCTGGCGTTGCACCATCAAACACAGGTGTCGCAAATTTTCTACCCGTGATCTCACCGACCCATCCAAGCATGGTTTCATATAACTGACCTAGATTCATACGGGAGGGGACACCCAGCGGATTCAGTACAACATCAACTGGTTTTCCGTCTTCCATGTAAGGCATGTCTTCTTCCGGAACGATTGTAGCGACAATACCTTTGTTCCCATGACGGCCAGCCATTTTGTCACCAACAGAAACTTTACGTTTCTGAGCCACAAAAACTTTCGCCAATTTTACAATACCAGGCTGGAGCTCATCTCCTACACGAAGTTTAAATATCTTACGTTCTAGTTTGGTCTCAATACCAACCCATTCTATTCTAAATGAACGCCATACTGCTTTGATCTTTTTCCAAACTGCTTTATCCTCGACCCACGCATCATCTTGGGCAAATCGCTCCATATCAAAACTATTTAAACGTTTCAGCGTTAGTTTTGTAGATTTCTTAATCAAGGTTTTACTGGAGGTAAGATCGCGAATACCATTTGATATTTCATCTTTCAAAAGATTTGTTAATTTCTCATCACGAGATTCCTTAAGATGCTTTTTCTTTTCAGCTGCACTTTTTTGGTAAAGTAAGATCTCCACGCGTTCTTCTTTCTTAGTACGCTTTGCTTGCTTTTCAAAAAGCTGTGTTTTAATAACCACTCCCTTAATACCAGGTTCGGCACGTTTAGAAGCATCTTTAACTTCACCTGCTTTTTCACCAAAAATTGCCCTGAGAAGTTTCTCTTCCGGCGTTGGGTCTGTTTCACCTTTTGGCGTAACCTTCCCAATCAGAATATCACCTTCTTTAACACGAGCACCTACGCGGACAATTCCAGATTCGTCCAAATCTTTAGTAGCATCTTCACTTACATTAGGAATTTCGGGTGTTAGCTCTTCTTGGCCTCGTTTAGTATCTCGGACTTCCAGTTCCACCTCATTACAATGAACAGAACTGAAAACATCATCTTTGACTAAGCGCTCACTTAAAACAATTGCATCTTCAAAGTTGTAACCACGCCAAGGCATAAATGCAACTCGGATATTAGACCCAAGGGCAAGTTCGCCTTGCTCAGTTGCCGCACCGTCAGCGATAACATCACCTTCTTTAACACGCGTCCCTACTCCTAAAAGTGGCCGTTGGTTATGAACAGTATTCTGGTTTGTTCGGTGGAATTTCTTTAGTTTGATCTCTATAATATTTTCACCCTCGTAAAGCGCTAAAGAATCCATAACGTCTTTTCGCTTTATGAGAATTTTTTGAGAATCAACATAAGTAATTCTACCATCGACGGGTGAAGCAACAGCAGACCGCGAATCCACAGCTACTTTAGCTTCAATTCCAGTTCCCACGATGGGCGATTGAGGTTTCATTAATGGTACTGCCTGGCGTTGCATATTAGACCCCATCAAAGCACGGTTTGCATCATCATGCTCGAGGAATGGAATTAACGCAGCAGCTACACTCAAAATCTGGTTAGGTGAGACTTCAACATATTGAACATCACTCGGGCTTACTATCGGAAAATCTCCTTTAACACGTGCACGAATTTTTTCTTCTGTCAAATTACCTTTTTCATTTCGTTTCGCAGATGCTTGAGCCACAAGTACACGATCTTCATCATCAGCTGATAAATATTCAATGCTATTTGTAACGACAGAATTCCCCATGAGCTTTCTAATTTTACGATAGGGCGATTCAATAAAACCGTGATCGTTTACTTGAGCAAACATAGCCAAAGATGAAATCAAACCAATGTTGGGACCTTCAGGTGTCTCGATAGGGCAAAGACGACCATAATGAGTATAGTGGACATCACGGACTTCAAAGCCAGCTCGTTCTCGAGTTAAACCACCTGGTCCTAATGCAGAAATACGACGCTTATGAGTGATTTCGGCTAAAGGATTCGTTTGGTCTCCAAATTGTGAAAGCTGTGATGTACCAAAGAATGTATTGATTACGGTGGTCACTACTCGGGAGTTAATCAAATCTTGTGGCGTAATACTTTCAGACTCCCTCAAATTCATTCTTTCGTGAATGGTACGAATCATCCTACTCAATGCCACACTAAACTGGTTGGTTAACTGTTCACCGATAGTTTTTACGCGACGATTGCCTAAATGATCAATATCATCAACACCTCGTTCACCCTTTCGCATGTCAATTAAGAATTTGATAACCTGAATAATATCGTCCATTGTAAGAACAGTATCTTCTACGGGCACATTCAGATTGAACTGTTGATTCAATCGATATCGCCCTACCTGCCCTAGATCATATTTTTTTGGACTAAAGAAAATTCGCTCGATAAATTTTTGAGCCGTTTCCAAATTAGGAGGCTCGCTAGAACGAATAAGTTGGTAAACAACCGCTAATGCTTCTTCCGTACTTGCAGTTGGATCTTTCTCAATCGTATTTAATAGCAACATGGAATCAAAACTCTTATTTCCATCAACGACTCGAATCTCCTTAATGCCTGCTTCTTTTAATGATTCTGTATGTTCGGCTGTGAGTTCTGTGCCGCTTTCGAAGAAGATTTCACCCGTACGAGTATCTACAACATCTTCAGTCACAGTGGCACCGATATAATTGGATAAATTATCTTTTTTAGGATTCAGAGACTTAAGTGAACCAAATGCATTAAAAATATCAGTATTGGTTGAATATCCAAGCGCCCTCAACAACATAGTAACGGGAAATTTTCTCCTCCGGTCGATAATGACATACAAACAATCATTAATGTCTGTTGTGAAATCTACCCAAGATCCCCTCGCTGGAATGATTCGCGCCTGGAACAACTTCGTACCATTCGGGTGGATTGATTCATCGAAAAATACACCAGGGGAACGCTGAAGCTGCGATACGATAACACGCTCGGCACCATTAATAATAAAGGTTCCCTTATCAGTCATATATGGGATATTGCCAAAATACACATCTTGCTCTATGCTTTGCGCATATTCATTCTTATTGTTTTCGTCTGTAATGTGCAAAGCTAAACGTACACGTAGAGGGGCAGAATATGTCACACCGCGATCCATGCATTCGTCTGGAGTGTATTTAGGTTGACCTAGATAATAGGTTTTGTATTGAAGAATATAGTTCCGATGTGAATCTTCTATCGGGAATACGTTATTAAAAACACCCTCAAGACCAATTTGCTCACGAGCTTCCTGCGGAATCCATTCCTGCAAAAATTGCTGGTAAGCCTTGGTTTGAATTGAGAGAAGATCTGGTACATCTACAAACGCAGGAATCTTTGAAAAAGAATCTCGTTTTAAGAATTGGTCAATTGTTATTGAAGCTGCCAATTAAGCCTCCCGATTTTTATTTGTTATAAGAATAAAAGAAATGATAATTGAACTTATGCGAGTTCAACTTCTGCACCTGCTTCTTCAAGCTGTGCTTTAATATCATTTGCTTCTGATTCAGAGATGCCTTCTTTTATTGCTTTCGGCGCAGAATCAACAAGCTCCTTTGCTTCTTTCAATCCCAAATCGGTAAGGCTGCGAACAACTTTAATAACATTGATCTTTGCTTGACCACATGATTTAAGAATAACATCAAATTCGGTTTTTACTTCAGCACCTGCATCACCTGCAGCCGGCGCGGCTGCTATGGCAACAGGGGCTGCTGCGGTTACACCAAATTTGTCTTCGATTTCACTAATGAGTTCTGAGATTTCAATCATATTTGATTCTTCAAGATATGATAGAACATCCGCTCGAGTAACTGCCATTTGAACTACTCCTTATTGGTTTTTCAAAATTAAGATTTTTTTTCTTTTAAATTATTCAATACACCCACTGCATTTTGCATTGGTGCTATCAAGGTTGAGACCAATTTCTGCAATGGACTGTTTAACATGGCAACCAATTGAGAAAGCAACTCTTCCTTACTTGGCATGTCTGCTAATTTTTTGAATTCTTCTCCGGGTAGGAATTCACCATCGAACAAGATACCTTTTACTCTGGGTAAATCGTTATCTTTTGTGAATTCCTTAATCACTTTAGCTGGCGCAACTGGTTCATCATAAGCAATTGCAATAGCTGTTGATCCTACTAAGACTTCGTCAAGCCCACTAATCATATTTTGCTCTGCAGCTAATTTGATTAGAGTATTTTTCGCAACCTTATATTCAACATTGGCTTTAAAAAATTCACTACGAAGTTTGGTGATATCACCAACATTAAGTCCATGATATTCAGTGAAATAAATTGCCTTTGCCTTTGAAAAGGTTTCTTTCAATTCTTTCACTTGTTCGATATTTTTATTATTTGGCATAAGTTTACCTTATAGATGCATGGTCGATTTGGATACCTGGACCCATTGTAGATGATACGGACATTTTTTCCATATACTGTCCCTTCACAGATGCCGGGCGAGCTTTCATAACTACATCATAAACGGTTTGGATATTTTCGACTAATTTTTCTGCACCAAATGAAACCTTCCCACATGAAACATGGATAATACCAGTTTTTTCAACTCGAAGCTCAACCTGTCCAGCTTTTAAATCTTTCACTGCTTTTGCAACATCCATCGTCACAGTACCACTTTTCGGATTAGGCATGAGACCTTTTGGTCCCAGAATCCGCCCAAGCTTACCCAATTCACCCATCATGTCTGGTGTGGCTACAATTTTATCAACATCAGTCCAGCCATTTTTGATCTTCGTCAAATAATCTTTATTTCCAACAAAATCTGCTCCGGCTTCCTGACCTTCTTTTTCTTTGGCACCTTGCGCCAAAACCAAAACAGTGACGGATTTACCCGTTCCATGAGGCAATGGTGTGGTGAGACGAATATTTTCTTCAGCATGCCGCGGATCTACATCAAGATTTATTGCCAAATCAACAGTCTCATCAAACTTTGTGAATTTGAATTCCAGTACCATATCTAACGCTTCTGGTAAAGGGTATGATTTCATCTTATCATACCGCTCAGTTATAGTTTTTATATTTTTAGACAGACTCATTTATTTATCCCTATCCCTTGACTTCAATGCCCATGGAAACACAAGTTCCTTTGATCATCAACATGGCTTGTTCAATTGTATTGGCATTCAGATCTGGCATTTTCACTTCCGCGATCAAACGAATATCTGCTTCAGTGACAGTCCCAACCTTTTCCTTATTGGGTTCGCCGGACCCTTTTTTAATCTTTGCAGCTTTCAAGATTAATCTTGCTGCCGGTGGTGTTTTGGTGATAAAAGTATAACTTCGATCCGAAAAAACAGTGATCTCAACCGGGATCACATCGCCCATTTTATCCTGAGTTGATGCATTAAATGACTTACAGAAATCCATGATATTTACACCATGCTGACCCAATGCAGGACCAACTGGTGGTGCAGGGTTTGCCTGACCTGCCTGAATTTGCAGTTTAATAAATCCAATGACCTTTTTTGCCATAATATTAAAAACCTATTTTAACTTTCTATTTTAACTTGAAGGTAATCTAACTCGACGGGAGTCTGGCGACCAAAAATGCTCACCAAAACCTTTAATTTTTGCTTATCATGATTTACTTCCTGGACCGTTCCAGAAAAATCCATGAATGGACCATCAGTTACTTTTACTGAATCACCCACTTTAAAAGGCGACGCCTCTGTTACACGAAGCGGGCCGTCTCCACCATCAAAATCACCAAGAAATCTTTGCGCTTCATCTGGCCTTAATGGTTGTGGCTTCCCCTTTGAACCTACGAAAGAGATAACCCCATTCACATTCTCAAGAAGGTAGCGTGTTTCCTTATTCATTTCTAGTCGTACGAGTAAATAGCCAGGAAAAAATACACGTTCCTTGATTTTTTTCTTCCCATCACGCATTTCTACAATATTTTCGGAAGGCACCAAAACATCACTAATCTGTTCATCCATTTCAGATGTATTCACATCGAAAAGAATTGCATCTTTTATTTTTTTTTCCTTACCGGAAATAACGCGTAATGTGTACCAGTTCATTTCTACAGAATAAAATTTAAAATTTTTGATAAAAGCAGATCGACAAAAAATAAGAACAAAACTAAAATTAAGGATAAAGAAAGAACAACATAAGTAGATCCTTTCAGTTCGTCCCAGTTTGGCCAAGAAACCTTCCCCATCTCAAACTGAACATCAGCGGTAAATTGCTGAAGTTTTTTAATCATTTTTTTTCCTTACTTTTCACTCTTTAATAAAAAGAGATTTAATTATTACGGATGCTCAATTGACAGCCAACCATTTTTGCAGGAGAGACAGGACTTGAACCTGCAACCTACGGCTTTGGAGGCCGTTGCTCTACCAATTGAGCTACTCTCCTATGAATAGCAGAAGCAAAATAATATTTAATACCTAACAAATTATTTCGTTTCTTTGAAAACAACGTGTTTTCTAACAACAGGATCAAATTTTTTGTACTCTACACGACCAGGATGGAGTTTTTTACTCTTAGTGACCGTGTAACGGTAGCCGGTTCCGGCTGTACTTTCAATTTGGATAATTGCACGTTTACTGTTACCAGCCATAATGATTTATCCTATTCGACAATTTCAGTTACAACACCAGCGCCAACAGTATGCCCGCCTTCACGGA
>CAWVTW010000028.1:0-14494 GCA_963933175.1 uncultured bacterium | reverse complement strand
AATTCGTTTATAGGTTGATGATATTCCACCTCTATAGCGGTGGGGAAGTTATAAAAGGAAAACCCATTCAACCGCCATTGAATTCCCACTGATTTTTTTAACGAATATGTGTCTGTCCAAGCATCCCCAACTTGAAAAATGGCACCTAATGTACTATTTTGCCAAATTGTCCACTTTGCTTTATAATGGTTTTCCATAAAAATTGGCATCCGGAATGTTGCATCTATCATTGCACTGTGTGTTCCTTGAATAGAATAGAACGGATATCCCTTCAACCCCGGTAGTCCACCCAAATAAAAATGAAAAAATGAATCAACATCATTATTGGAAATCCAACCGACTTGACTCGATAAAGAAATTGTCCATCTATTTTGCCCCGGTATCTCATAATGAATAGATCCACCTGCCTGCAATCGTCCCAAGTTGTTATCATCCCATTCTTCAGTTAAAGTTCCAGATTCTGACAAATTCAACCCTTCGATAAATTTATTTTTCTCTAGATCAATCTTGGCCCATACTTTAAATCCTTTGGACGGATTGATTCCTTTATCCAGGCGTCTTTTGATCATATCCAATGACCAGTCTGAACTAAGAGACCAGCCTTGGAAATAGTCATAAGCTGCCCCCGCTTCAATTCCTTCTGATGGTAATTCTTGATTAATAAATGCCCGGTACCATTGCCGGGTTCCGGAAAGTTCTAACAAACTACCAAAAATGGGAATTCTCATTCCAGTCCGAAATTGAACTAATCGGAATTTTATATCATCTTCAATATCGTAAATCCCTTGATATTTAGAGTTATCGGTTGTATTTCGAGTGAGATAGAAGGTTTCAAAAAACAGCGTTGGGTAAAATCGTTTAAAATCAAAAATGAAAAACATATCTACATCTTTCAACTTATTTAACGAGGCTCCGCCAAAGACCGACAACCGGTTGATCACTTCACTGGAATAAAAGTAAAAACCTGGTTTAAAAGTACCATAGTCCATCATCACCTTGGGCATTATGAACATGTTGGGAAATTGATCTACATAAGGCTTCGCTTCAGTTTTATTAAGGGCCAAAATAGGCTCCGAAAACCCTGAATTATTTTGATAGTAGTTGGGTGAATAACCAACGAAATCTTCTGGAATCAAGTGAATTGAATCTAGAAGAGAAATGGTGTACGCTCCATTTTTATATAAAGAGTACAAGACCCGTCCATCTTTAGCGATATCCGGCATAAATGCTCCACCGGTTAGATTGGTAATATATCCAGATATTGTATCTATTGGATTCACCATAAACAAATTATATATCCCACTTTTATCTCGGGAATAAATTTGCATTCCATCCTCGGAAATAGAGATATTTCTTTCATCGAAATGTGGATGGTTTTTATCAAAACCAATTTCCTGTGTTTTTAAATCAAAATACCCAATATTTCTGTAATGGTGGGATGTGATATCGAAAAATAAGAAATAAGATGATTTATCATAGGTTAAATGGCTTAGAATGGGACGATCAGTGAGATTACTTATCTTTCTTGATTGACTTGACTTTAAATCTAAAATGAATACATCCTGACCACCATCGTAAGTGGCCAGGTAAGCGATGGTACTGTCTTTATCAATAAAAACTGGATTAAAAGCCCGAGCATCAAATGTCAACCTTTCTTCTTTTTCTGTCTCAAAACTGTAAGAATAAATATCATAGAATTTTGAGCCATGCTTATTCGGGAATTTTGGCTTTTTACTATAATAGATGATTTCGCCATTTGAATGCCATGTCGGTGCAGAATGTACACTGCCCATAAGTTTTATTTCTTCTCCCGTATCAATATCGTAATAGAATAAGTCAGTTTGCCCAAAATAATCATTCTTCTTGTTTGAAAGATATGCAAAACCATTTTTTTCTGGATGCCATTTAGGAAATATGTTGGTCGTCCCTTCTTTCTGGACCTGTATTCCTTCAACCGGATTTATCTCAATGGGTGATACGAGCATATTATATTTTAATTCCAGTGATGTTTTAAACGAATCATAGACATCATCCCCATGATCCCCTAGAACATTCTCCATGGCATCTCCAATCGAGAATTGCATTGGAGATGAAAGTTCTATCATGATTTCTTTCAATTTTTCAGGTCCATATTCATTTGCAATAAAAGTTGAAAGTGCAAAACCAGAATTATAGGTTGATTCATTCCCAATTCCTTTTTTTCCAAAGGTATTCATTTCCGTAAAAGATAATAACTTCCCATGGATTGCCCTATCTCGAAGGATCATATCACGATGGGTGTCCCAATGGTCCCAATCTGCATTTTCGTACATGTATTGGGCAACACCTTCGGCAAGCCAAGGTGGAACGACAGTTCCCGGTATAGGGTAGCTAATAAGCGTGTTGGGATATCCATACAACACATCGGGGCGTTTTTCTTTTTCGTAATTCATGAATTGAAGATAGGCACCTGGAAACATTGTTCCTGCTTTCATTGCTTTTTGCAGGGATACAATATGGGCAAATTCGTGTGTGATCACATTTTGTAACCAACGATGGCTGCCACGTAGTGCAAAATCTAAAGGCGATGCCCAGATCATGATTTTATTATCATAATAATAGGCTGCGCCATTGGAGTAATCATCCGGATCAATCAAAATGAGATGTGTTTTTTCTTTGGGTTTGAATTCATAAAATCCAGTGATTTTTGGATATATATGCTCTGCAACAGTGGCCGCTTCCCGTGCCGTCATTTCTGTTTCATCATGAAAATGAATTTGGAAATGCTCTGTCTCAAAAGTTTGCCAGTTTAATTCCGGATGGTTATACTCTACCTGGGCAAAACCAAAGGAAGCCAAAATAGTAAAATAAATAATATTTTTCATCAGTGAATGACAGCAATCTTGATGATATTCGTCTCTGTCTCAATATCTCCAATCACGGCAACATGCGCAAAATACACACCTGATTCCACATCAGATACGTCCCAAACCCATTCAGTGATTTGGTTTCCGAAATGAGAGAGATCTTCATTCCAAGTTTTAATGTAATACCCCGCTAAATCATACAGGTTTACTTCTACCTTTTCAGCACCAATAGTTTCTATACGAATTGTACCTGTATTTTCTCGGATCGGATTTGGATAACAGTAGGAACGGGTTAAACTTTTTTTATTTGAATCATCAAACGTATAATTCAGTTTTATTTTTCGGCTTCTGCCCCAATTCCCATGTTCAAAAGACCATTCATTCCCATTTGTTTCTGTTGCATCTCCAAATTGATAAATGGCAGACCGGGTCAAAATTGAATTCTTTCCTTTGATATTTTCCAGCGCCACCAATTCATCACCTTTATTGGATGCAATTTTGTAATGAACATTCCCCTGATAATCAAAAATATAAATCGAAGATGAATCTGCAGATTTCGCCACAATTTCGGGATGCTCGTTATTAAACAGATCCCTCGCTAGTATAGGGGATTGCAATTCCATTTTTAATTGGAACCCAGCCATAATAGTTAGATCTGAATTAAAAGCATATAATATCCCCAATGAATCCAAAGCTAAAACATCCAAAGATGCATCAAGGTCTAAATCAATGCCGGCAATGGTTTGAAATGATAAATCTTCCCATTTTGTAGTAGTGCCATCAAAATCTGTGATGGAAATACCTGAATTCCCCAGATCAATTCCATAATTGAAGGAAGATGTAAAGATTCTTTTTGAATGAATATTCCATCCACTTTGGCTATAAAGGATTCTGCTTTCTAAATCATTCTCCCAAATACTAAATAAAAGAGAATCAATTATTTGCTCTTGCGTATTCGATAATGAACCATCATTAAATCTAAAATCTAATTGAGAGAAAAGTGTATAATCATCAATCCGTTCAATAATTGAGATGGTTGTTTTATCAGATTGCCTTTGGAAATCAAATTCAACTTCCTGGTTATCGAAAATAACTAATTGTAGAAAATTCTGTTTAGTTGGAAAACTATCAGCAGTGGCAAACCATAAAGAATCTTTACCACCAAATATCTCATTGACGCCATCATTATCTAAATCGTACACTGCCCTAATAAATGCTGTCGAATCAGGGAATCCATTTAATATGAGCGAATTAGACACTGTAAAAGACATTGTATCGCTTGGCTTACTTATATCACCTATTGTTATGAAGGTAGACGATCCATCATTTGCTTTTGTGGATGGATAGGTAAAAGGACCAAATTTCGGTTTCATTCCATCCGTGCCGAAATTGGCTAATTCGTATTGAGTATTTCCTTTAAACCACATATCTCCAAAATAGCCGGCAGAAGGATCATTAAAAATGTGGATGGATGGGTAACCAATATCCTGAGCGCCATCTGCTTCTTCCAAATCAACGCCAAGCCTGGCAAGATTACTATTAACAGAAAAATCACTTAATCCTGCATTAATTACTGTTTCATCAATATGCCAAATCAATAGTCCCGATGTGGGCAGACCAATATCATAATTAGGTACAGAAATAACAACACCATTTTCATCTTTTATAATTCCCGAAGAATCCTGTAAGATTTCAATCAAGGGCGGGTAATCTGTTTCACCATTATTTTCCCAAATAACATAACGCATGGAATCGAGACTGATACCATCGTGAACTGAGTTATCACGATTTTCGATCAAATAGTATTCCGAATTATTGATAGGAACCTTTATTGCTGCCCCTTCTTCTCTAGAAGACAAATCGATAATAGATCCAAAATTCACTTCAGATGGATATTCCCATCCTGCAAATATTCGAGTCCACACTGTTGGTGGAGATGGAGATATGCCGCGTCCATTGTTTGAACCTTGGTCCATGAGTCCAAAAACACCAATACCACTTTCTCCTGTTTCTATATTCCATAAAGGTGGTATGCCTACCGCAAAGCCGATCATGAGCGCAAATGTACCGGTGAGTCCAAATTGGTATTCGCAAGGTTCCGATGCATCGGAGAACATCGTTTCAGCAATGTCAAATAATAGATGGTTTTGTGATTCCGGCAAAATGATCCCATGAGAGATTTCATGGTTTCCAACAGTGATAGATGGCGACCCTAAATGTTCTAATACCATTTCATTATCAACGTAAGTTGAAGGAATATCTTCAGGAGTAGGATCTAAAAAAGGTAGTGAAAAATCTTGCCCGATACCTGCATGAAAAACGACTACAAGATCATACGATGAAAAATCAATTTGGTCCATTTCGTAAGCTTTATAAACCGCATCATAAAATAAATTTGTAATGCGTTCATCTTGAATCTCATCTTGGTTGTAAGGATTGTAATAATTCATGGAATTTGAAAGTGAATAAGATTCATTCTCAACTATTGGGTAGACAGATGATAGCTCTAAATCAATTCCGAATTTGCCATATGATACATCATTGAAGTACCCATCAACAGCTTTTAATTGAGACTGAAAATACGACCGATCATGCGGTACCGGATCGATAGTATACAGATCACAGTCGATACCATTAGACTCTAATAAAAACTGACCATTTCCAGTTGTACTTTCATCGTCATCAACTTGGAAAGATATTCGTAAAGCACACACGCGTAAATCGCCTGTAATTTCAGAAAACAACAAGGAAAAGAAGCAGACCAAAGGTATTGATCTGCGAATAAATGAAAACCGCATCATAGGGAGCGGTTTTTAGAATTCCATATTCAGGGAAAAGCGCATGGTGTTGGTCAAAGGATGTCCTGTTTCACCATAAGTATATCCGAAATCAAATCCATATCCAGCGAATCGTAAACCGATTCCGAATGTGGGATTGCTGATCTTCCCCGTTTTGTCATAATAAAATCCAGAACGTATAGCAAAATATTCTCCATACCAATATTCCATCCCCATATTGTGAACTAATCTATCAATTTCATTTGAAATGGTTCTTTCTTTGGAATTGCCCACTTCTTTATTACCAAATTCATTATAATCGCCCCAACTTGCATCACCTGGCTTACCAATTGTTTTTACTATTTCGTTATCTGCTAAATCTATTTTGCCATCACCATCTAGATCATCCCATTCATATCCACCAATGATTTTATCACCATTTCCGGCACCATCAGACCCATAGTCCATATCTCCACCAAGAAGCCAATCATTCACCCAGGACGTAAAAATTGCCTTATAGATCGGATCCGTATGTGCAATTTCTAAATTCCCATCTTCATTATAATCATTTCCGGGACTTATTTTGCCATCTTCGTCAAAGCCACCGATATATCCATCGCTATCCCAGTCCATATCCGGATATGATGAAACAAGAAGTTTATCAACATCATAAACAATGCTGAATTTATTAAATTCACTCTTTACAAGATCATAATTGAATCCCAAAGTTAAATTAGTCGGCTGTGGATCTGCTTGGTCAGGGTCTATAAAGGCAACTTTAGGTCCTAAATTTGACAAGGTTAAACCCAGAGTCAAATTGGGTAATAACCATTCCTTTTGCATATAACCAAGATCAAAACCAAAATCCATTGATGTCCCTTTTCCCTTCTCGCTCCCAGCACCCATTTCAACCAAATGTTGGTAGAAGACTCTTGCATTTAAACCAAAGGATTTCGTCGGAGATATCAAGGCACTATAAGACATAGCAAAAGAAGTCATATAACTTGTAAATGTTCCCAGCTCATCTCCAGTTTCGCTGGTACGGATCTGTTCACCCAAATTCAAAAATATTAAATGTCCGCCGATAGTTCCAAGCGTTGGATAAGACTTCCTAAAACCAAAGAACTCATAATAAAGGTCATCCGCAAGACCGGGAAGCCAATTCACATGCATCATGGCCAATTCCTGCCCTTCAAGGAAACCCAACCCAGCGGGGTTCCAATAACTTGCATATGCATCATTAGCCACAGCTACCTGGGCCTCTCCCATGCCACCTGCACGAGCACCCGGTGCAATTAAGAGAAAAATTGCCCCAGCTTCGCTCTGGGCGAAAACCGGATTTATAAGAACTGTCAGTAAAGACAGAGTTATCCCTAAACGCTTCATTGAACGTCTCCTAAATATTGATTGATATTGAATGCGCTCTTTGCGAGCGAATTGATAGCGTTTAAGGTATAGATTTGTTCCTGTTTTTTGGACGGGGAATATATCTTTCTCTTCCTCTCATAATCAAGAAATGAATCTTTGCGTAAAATGTTCCAAATCATTGTAATAATCCTAAAGTTAAAATGGGTATATATGTGATTAACCCTACAGCCAACAATCTCACAAGGAAGAACGGCAAGGTGGCCTGGTAGATTTTAGGCATATCTTCATCAAACCTATATGCAGCCAGGAAAAGATTCATTCCTACAGGTGGCGTTAAAAATCCAAGTTCAAGGTTTGCAATAAAAATTATGGCTAAATGAACTGGATCTATACCAAAATATACTCCTAAAGGTGCAATAAGCGGTACGATCACAATTATCGCTGAAAAAATATCCATTAAACAGCCAACCAAAAGCAGAAATACGTTGAGCATTAATAAAAATGCATATTTTGATGCGATGGTGCTCTTCGCCCATGTTAAAATAAGAATTGGGATTTGTGCGTCTATAAGATAGCTGGTCAGTCCCATGGCTACTCCAAGGATGATCAATACCCCACCAATTAAAGTAGCACAATCAATCACGATCCTTGGTAGGTCCCGTAATCGAATATCCTTGTATAGGTACACTTCCACCAAAAAGATATAAACCACAGTTAGGGCAGCTGTTTCCACCAATGTGGTAAATCCGCCAAAAACACCAAAAAGGATCAGGACAGGGATTAGCAATTCCCATTTCGTATCAATGCAAGCTTTGACAGCTTTTTTGAAATTAAATGGCTTGGGTGCAATCCTTTCTTTCTTCCCCTGATACAAAGACCAGCCAGACATCATGACCAAGAGTAAAACCCCAGGTATTAGACCCGCGATAAATATATCTTTTACAGACACGCCAGCGGTAACACCATAAATAATAGCTGGTAAACTTGGAGGGAACAATAATCCAAGAGAACCAGACACTGTGATCAATCCAATCGAGAACGATCGGCTATATCCTTCCTTCAATAAAAGGGGTAAGAGAAGTCCTCCCAAAGCTAGGATTGTAACACCAGAGCCACCTGTTAATGCTGTAAAAAATGCGCATAGAACGACAATAATAATGGGAGTTCCACCGGGAATCCATCCAAATAATGCCCTAAAGACATTCACAAGCCTTTCTGATGCTTTACTTTCGGCAAGCAAATACCCAGCAAGGGTAAACAGAGGAATTGTAGGCAAGGTTGGGGATACAACTATTCTATATGTTTCCGTTGGAATCGCTGCAATAGGAATAAAATCCGCCCAAAAGAATAATGTTGCTGCACCACCTAATCCCACAAATATAGGAGCGCCATAGCGCAATGCAATAAGAAGAAGAATTAACCCGATCCCCACGACCGGCAATACATCAAAAATCGCATCAGTGATGGTACTAATTGAAAAAAGAAGACCAACAACGACCAAAGAAATCCTGTGTATATGTTTTTTGTAACTCTTAAAATAAACTTGGACTGCCATGAGACCAAAGCCGATAGGCATAATGATTTGGGCCAACCATCGTGGAATATTGGGTGCAATGTCTATTGGATATTGCATCTCAACTTTTAATAATTCCCAACTTCCCCATGTCAATGCTACCAAAACAAGAAAGGTAGTGACTTTTGCGATCCATTTTCCTAAATGAGGTTTTTCAGCCTGATCAAAAAGAGGTTCTCTCGTTAATGCCAATAATTTATTCTGTCGAGTAGCCAATACAGCACCAACGAAACCAATCCATAAAGTGAAATGCTGTACAAGTACTTGAGATGCAGGAATGCTATTTGTATTAAATAATCGAGTGGCTGTTTCCAATACAGGTAATAGCGTCATTGCAGAAAAGATTACAATAGCTAGTGTGTCTTCTCCCCATTTCACACGATTGACGATATGAGACAGTTTTGGTTGGCTAACCATCGTTTGTTTTATTTTTTCTGAGTGAGTCTGATCACACGATCATACACATCAGCAGGAATAACATTTCCACGAAGGTAGGGCTCCATTTTATCCACTTCTTTCTGCCAAAGTTTGGTTTCTTCTTCTGTTGGAGAGTGAATTATCAGTCCATACTCTTTCATAGCAGCAATGGCCTGGGCTTCTGCATTTTTATTTGTTTCTTTTTGACGTTCACGAATATCATTGGCAATGGAGATTAGATCATCGTGATATATGTTCGGGATTCGATTCCAAGTTTTCATATCAATAATAATGCCTGCCAACAGAGTGCCCCATTTAAGATCTAACATATGATTAGTAATCCCAAACGACTGTTGAGCTAAGGCATACAATGGCATGGTGGACATAGCATCAATTAAGCCTGTTTGCAGACCGGATAAAATATCAGTTGAAGCCAATGGAACAGGATTAAAACCAGCTTTCTTATAAATCTCTGCCCATTTGAAATCCCCTGCCCACGTAAAGATTTTTTTATCTTTTAAATCTAAAGGAGATGTTACCTTTGAATTTGAAAACCAATATGCCCAACCTAGATCTGCAAGATATAGAAGTTTAAATCCTTTTTCTTCTAATTTCTTATCTAACTCACCATACAAATTATCTAAAACTAATTGTATATCTTCTTCATTTTTAAATGCGAGAGGGATGTAAAAGGCGGCAAATTCCGGGACAATTTCTGTTAAACCTTCTGTAGTAATTCCCGCAGAATGAATTTGCCCAATTCTCATTTTCCGAACCATATCCCGTTCATCTCCTATAACACCACCAGGATAAATGCGTAAATGGACGAGACCGTCTGTGGCCTTTTTCCATTCTTGTCCCATTTCAATGAGCATTCCATGCCACTCTGTTCCTTCAGGGGCAAGGGTTGCCATTTTTACAACAATTTTCCGACCGTAGGTCAGAGATAAACTAATTGTTAAGATTAGTAAAATTTTCTTCATTCTAAAAAATACTCTGATTTTTTTAATAATAACCATTTTGCCCTTTCTTGGGCAATAATATTACTTAACCTAAGATCTTTGTCTTTTTTAACATCCATCTTTAATACAAATTGAAGTTTTTGTTCAAAAGCATCCTTTTGTTGAAATTTTTTATCAATGGATTCAGCATAAGATACAAAAGGCCCAGCATCCAAACTATCTGAAGCGCTGATAGCTTTTGAATAATAGAAGGTTACTGAATCTTTGAGAATTTCACCAAATAAATCGGGCCTGGAAGATGTATAACTCATCATAGCTGAATAAAGTGCTCCTCTTCCCCAATCCGGATTCAATAATATTGCTGTTTGAAAAAGTTTTCCTACTTTGGGAAGGTTCACAATTTCGAATGGATTCCCGCGGCTTGACCGAATTGCACCTCCATAGGCTGCTCCTAACCAATAAAGATCAAAAATATCATCTTCAGTAAAGTCACCTTTCTCATCATTTATTAACCAGTTATCAAAACCTGGGTATGCATCTTTCAAAATGGTTAAGCCAATCTCTTTTGCATCTTTAAACTCTTGATAGGCTTCCTGAGATTTTTCAATTCCCAGATAATAGTCTTCGTCGATAAGGCGGTCACTCTCCTCTAAAAGAATGCCATAACCATACTCTACTTTGGTTTTTAATAGTTTTCTTTTTTGCGTCTGAGTTAGTTCTTTTTGATTTTCAAGAGATGATATTTTTTTCTCAAAATAGAGAGAAACGAGATTTGGATGGTCAACAATCAGTGTCCTTGGGACACAACCATATGAAAAAAGGAGTAAAAAGATTAATCCAATCCGGTTCATTTTTCTGAACCCAATTGTTAATCTGAATAAATTGGAAATTCTGCGCAAAAATTATTCACATTCGATTTAATTCTGGATAGACCAGATTCATTATCATGGTTGCAAATAGCTTCATCAATCCACTTTACGATTTGGATGCTCTCATTTACACCCATTCTACGCGTTGTGATTGCAGGTGTGCCCACACGAATACCACTAGTGATAAAGGGGCTTCTTTCATCAAATGGAACCATATTTTTATTAACGGTGATTCCAGCCTTTCCTAAAGAAAGTTCTGCCGCTTTTCCAGTGATATTTTTATTGGATAAGTCAATTAGTAACACATGCGTATCCGTGCCCCCTGAAACTAACTGATAATCAAGTTTTAGGAATTCATCCGCCATGGTTTGCGCATTTTGAATAATATTTTTTGCATAGATTTTGAATTCAGGTTGTAATGCTTCTCCAAAAGCAACTGCTTTTGCTGCTATAATATGCATCAGCGGACCGCCTTGGATTCCGGGCATAACTGTGGAATCAATTAATTCTGATACCATTTTAACTCTGCCTGACTTTGGCGCAATTTTCCCCCATGGATTTTGAAAATCTTTCCCCATCATAATTATACCACCACGAGGGCCTCGAAGTGTTTTGTGTGTCGTGCTCGTCACAACATCACAGTATGGAATAGGTGTGGGATGTAACCCAGCTGCAACAAGACCACTTGGATGTGCAATATCAGCCATAAGAAATGCATTGATAGTATCAGCAATTTCCTTGAATTGTTCAAACTCAATAAACCTTGGATAAGCACTTCCACCACAAATTATGAGTTTAGGCTGGTGCTCTTTTGCTAATCTTGCAACCTCGTCAAAATCGACCCGGCCCGTTTCTTTTGAAACATGATAGGATACAAAGTTATAAAGTTGTCCAGAAAAATTGACTGAGCTACCATGAGTCAAATGTCCTCCATGTGACAAATCAAGTCCCATGACAGTATCGCCGGGCTTGATAAAAGTCATCAAAGCTGCCATGTTTGCTTGTGAGCCTGAATGAGGTTGAACATTCGTGTACTCTGCCCCAAATAATTCACTCAATCGATTCCGGGCAAGATTTTCAGCTTCATCTACAAAATCACACCCGCCGTAATATCGTTTCCCTGGGTAACCTTCCGCATATTTATTGGTCATGACACTTCCGGCCATTTCCAGGACGGCCTGGCTGGTGAAATTTTCGGATGCAATTAGTTCAAGTGTTGATTCTTCCCTGTTTATCTCTCTTTCAAGAATTTTAAATAATTCCGGATCCTGATCAGAAAGATGAGACATGTTATTTCCAGTTAGCTTCTGCTTCTAATGATTCTGTGACCCAATCATAATCTGATGTCACTGGAGAGATACTTTTTTTCCGTCTCATTTTTTCATCTGCCATGAACCATTGAGCTTTACCATATAAAATATCTTTCGAATTTTCTTCTAACCATGCTCTTTTAGAAAAACCACGATATCCTTTCGATTCAGCTTTTACAAAATAATCATAAGACAATTTCGCTATAATGCGATCATCCGTGGTAAAGGGGTTATTACGAAAATTATCCCAACCATAATAATATACTTTCCCTTTTTGACCAAAGCCATCACCTATATCATTATTCAAACTCATAGCTTTATCTGCCCAGCGCAGTGCTTTACCAAAATCGTTGGACTCAAGATAAAGATCAGAAATATCGATTGCAATACGGCTATCTCTCGGGTCAATTCTAAATAATTCCTGGTAAGCAGATACGGCGCCCTTAAGATCATCGATAGCTTTATTTGCATCTGCTAATTTCCGATAAGCTAACTTGCTGCTAGGATCTTGACTAATTATACTTTTTAATACAGGTATAACGTCTTCATATCGATCAGCTTGACCTAATCTGTCCACATAATCTAAACCATAACTTATATTTTCTGGGTTAGCATCATATCGCTTACGGTAAACATCTATCGGATCACGGCCACTACTCTCAAATGCCAAAGCCAATTCGCTTTGAGCAATTTCATTGTTTCCATCTATGTCCAGTATTTTTTCTAGAATAACGATTTGGTCATTAAAACGTTCTCCATCCTTGTACAACTTAGAAAGGTCATTCATGATAGGAATATCATCCGGAGCCATATCTACCAACCTTTCATACTCGATAATCTCTTTATCTTTTTTACCCTGCTTTTTATAAGAATATGCTAATCTTTTTCTCAAATCAACATTGTCAGGCAATTTTTGTAATCCATCCAATAAGACGAATTCAGAACTGTCGAATTTCCCTAGTTGTTCATATGCAATAGCATAATATTGATAAATCTCTTTCGGTGGTGCATAAACTGGGTTCCATTCGTCACAATCCAATGATGTAATTTCTTTATAAATACGAACAGTTTGTTTCCAATCACGATTGCGATAATATTCTGCTGCACTACTCATTAATCGCGGACATTTAAATTGTCTTAATGAATCTAACCTTGCTTTATCTTTTCCACGACCCTTATCACTGCCTTCTGGTGGTACACACATAGTTAACAACAATACTCCCATTGCCATGGAAATCATTTTAATTTTTTTCATTATTATTTTTGTCTCCTTTTTACAAACCATAAGTCACCTAGACTTACACCAACTTGCATTTGCTGAATAATTTCTGTTTTAAAAGTACTATCAGAATATTTTCTTTTCCCAAGATAATAATTAAGATCAACTTGATTTCCGACAGCCTTGAATTTAAATCCAAATCCCAATGAACCACCAACCTCGCTTACGATTGCGTTTGAAAGAGCGAGTGTGTGGCTTTTATACATTAATCCCGTTCTAAATGATATTTTATCTACTAAGTCTAGAGAAATATCATTGGGAAATCTTACCAAAGATAATTTGAAATCATTTGAATGATCGATCCAATCATCTAATGGCAATGTCAAGTAATCTGATATCGTTCCTTTATCTTTGATGGAAGATAATTCAAATGAGATCGACGTCTGCTTATTTAATTTAGATTGAATCCCAAATGAAAATTGTTCAGGCTTGTGGATTCCGGGTAAACGAATTTCATTTTTAGCAGAAACACTATCAGGCAACGGAAAATCTAAGGGATTGCCATAATCATGGTATCCATTACCATTTGCATCGTCGAATAAATGTTTTTCTGTGTATATCCCGTCCAAGCCTCTTAAGGTTTGCTTGACACTGGCAAAAAGGTTGATCTTTTCCTGGCGCGCCAAGGAAATAAACACTTCACCTAAAACTCCGGAATACCTTGTACGTGATGTTTGGATAATGGAACTCCCATCAAAAAAGATAGATTCATTTTGTCTGGATGAACCAAACAGCATATCTACGGATAATCCGACACTTAAATTTTCACGGAATAAATAGGATGTTCCTACCTTGAAAGCCATAATCCCACCCGAACGGTCAAAGGATTTCAACAAGCTTAGAGTATCATCAAAAGCAATGAAGGATGTTGTATCAGTATCTGTAAGCGTGATACGTTGGTCTGCATATGGCACTAAGGCCAACCCGAAGGATCCTTTTGATTTAATAGGTACGATCCAGCTCGCATAGGAAAGTCCGGAGTATCTATTGAGGAGAGGTAAATCCGAAATCGTATTTTCATCTCCGCTATAAGATAAAGACAAATGGGTGTATTTTAGATGATGCCAGGTTGAAGGGTTGGATAAAGATACAT
>CAWVTW010000027.1:0-14530 GCA_963933175.1 uncultured bacterium | reverse complement strand
ATTCCAAAACCGCTTTGGGAGAAACAGGCGCCTGCTGATGAAATGAACAGAATCGGAATGGTGACCCGTTCTTTATTATTGGTAAGCGATAGTCGAAAAATCCTAATTGACACGGGTAACGGCACCAAGTGGGACGAAAAATATAAGAAGATTTACAACATTGATACATCCCGTTATAACATAGAATCTTCATTGGCGAAGTATGGATTTACTGCCACCGATATTACAGATGTGTTTTGTACTCATCTACATTTTGATCACGTTGGAGGAAACACAAAAATCGAAGATGGGAAGATTGTACCCACATTCCCAAATGCCAAATATTGGGTCTCTCAGGAGAATTGGAATTTGGCAAACCATCCGAGTCAAAAAGATTCTGGTAGTTTTATGGAAATTGATTGGAAAGTTCTAGCTGAAAATGGAATGATAGAAATTGTGGATGGCCAGGAATCATTCATTGATGGTATTGAACCATATTTGACATATGGACACACAACAGGGTTGATGCATCCAGTAATCTCCGATGCAAATCAAACCATTTTTTATGGTGCAGATATTTTTCCCATGGTTGCGCATATTCCTGTTCCCTGGGTTATGGCTTATGATATTCATCCGGTGGTCACTGTTCAGGAAAAAGAGAGACTTCTTTCAAAAATAGTTAATGAGAACTGGGTACTTTTTTTTGAACACGACCCGAATATTCAAGCCTGCACTATCCATCAGGATGGGAAACATTTTAATATGAAAAATCCAGTGATTATCAGTGAATAAAGAAGACGAAAAAGAAAAATTATTTCAGGAAGGGATGAAGCAATACAAAGCCATGGATTATTTTGAAGCTCATGAAGCGTGGGAAGATCTTTGGTCTGATTACTATTTGGAAGACCGAAAATTTGTTCAGGGATTGATCCAGCTGGCCGTGAGTTTTGTGCACATTGGAAATGGGAATATGATTGGTGCGAAAAACTTATTAAGAAAATGTAAAGAAAAATTTAATGAATTCACTGGTGTCCAACGGGGAATCCAAATTAAAATATTATTGAATCAAATTGAAATGGTGCGACTCACATATGAAGGATTGAATGATCCGTCAGAATTTGATTGGGATGTCGTCCCTACATTGGAGTAAAAAATGCCGGAAATCCTATTATTTGTTAAAGATTTTGAATTGGGGTCACGCTTGTCTTCTGCCTGCGTAGATAAGGGAAAAAATGTGGAGTTTTCTGATGAAAATACCGATCCAGATTCTTTTCCTGAGCTCGTAAAACTTGCAGTGGTAGATATGGATGAAGCCGTTTTTTCTTCAGTAGGGTTAGTTTCAGAATTGAAACGCCGTGGATTGAAGGTCATTGGAACAATGGCACAAATTAATAATCGAGAGCAATCCAAATTACGGGCCGCTGGGTGCGATGTAATTATTCCGCGCTCCAGCCTCATAAAAAATATGCCAAATCTGTTAGACGAATTATTGACTTGAGAGAATCCAAAGTAAAAAAAAAGAAACGAGCAGAAGAAATCGTAACCCGACTTCGAGCTCTATATCCGGATTCAAAATGCTCCCTGAGTTATAAGTCTGCCCATGAACTATTAGTGGCTACAATCTTATCGGCCCAATGCACAGATCATCGCGTAAACATTGTAACGAAAGACCTATTTCAAAAATATAGAACACCAACTGATTTTGCATATTGTTCTGTGATGGATTTGGCAAAAGATATTCACTCTTGTGGGTATCATAATCAAAAAGCAAAAAACATCCAAGGTTCAAGTCTGAAAATAGTTGAGGAACATGATGGAATTGTACCAGGTAACTTAAATGAATTAGTTGCTTTGCCAGGAGTGGGGAGGAAAACAGCTAATTGTGTATTAGGCGAAATTTATAATGTGCCATCTATGGTGATTGATACACATATGATCAGAATAATGGGATTATTCAATTTCACCAGAACAAAAGATGCAAAACAAATTGAATTAGAAATGATGGAAATATTTGACGAAAAAGATTGGGTGAATTTGACACATATGGTTATTGATCACGGAAGAGCAGTTTGCATTGCAAGACGACCTCAATGTGGTGACTGTGTCCTAGTGGATCTATGTCCATCATCTTCTATTTAATTTTAATAAAAATGATCCTACTATTTAACTTTCATATTCTTTGTTCCCGATATAAAATGGCGGTAATTTTGAATTCTAATATTATTTGCAATATACAAATATGTCAAACCCAATTATAACCAAAAAGTATCATTTTTGCGCTTCTCACAAATATGGGAAATCGAATTGGTCGGAAGAAAAAAATTATGAAGTTTTTGGGAAAGATTATAATAATCATGGCCACAATTATATTTTAGAAGTGTCAGTGACTGGGCCCATTGATCCAGATTCAGGATGGCTGGTTGATTTGCAAAAATTAAATGTACTTGTAAGATCTAGAATTGTGGATGTAATAGACCATTCCCAGATCGAAAAAGATATAGACTGGTTCAAGGGGAAACAGCCTTCCTCCGAAAATATTTTGGTTTGGGCATGGAATGAGATTGCCCCAAGGATGGAACAGGGTATACTCCATCGGCTTCGGCTTGTAGAAACTCATTCAATCTTCACGGATTATTACGGCCCTGAACAATAATGAATTTCAAGGATCGGTTTTATTTAATATTGGCGGGGATCTTTATTGCTTCCCTGGTCAGTTGTAATCTCATTTTTCAGAAGTTTTTTACCTGGACACCATTTGGTATTTATACCTTCGAAATATCCGTTGGAATCCTACCATATCCCATAACATTTTTAGCGACAGATCTAATTTCTGAGCTTTACGGTAAAAAAAAAGCAGAACAGGTTGTGATTTCAGGATTGATCGCCAGTGTTTTTGTTATGATTATTATTCTTATTGCAAATGCTGCCCCAAGTACAGTTTGGTCCCCAGTTGATGACGATCTTTTCCAAAAAGTTTTTGGACTTCAAGGTATGGCTGTCGCTGCGTCCATGGTTGCTTATCTCTCTGCTCAGTTTATTGATGTAAGGATTTTTCATTTTTGGAAAAAACTGACCAAAGGAAAACACCTTTGGTTGAGAAATAACGGTTCAACAATTATAAGCCAGTTTGTTGATACTGCAGCTGTCTTAATATTATTATGCTCAGCGGGTGTAATTGAGTGGGATAGATTTTGGCTACTACTAGAAAACGGATTTTTATTTAAGGTCCTGGTGGCATTAATGGATACTCCCATCATCTACGGGATAATCTATGCATTGAAAGGCAAAATTGATATTGCACCGTATGAAGAAGGATTAGACTAATGAAGAATTACGATAAACTGAAGAAAATCACCTTATCATTATTAGAAGAGATTGGAGAAGACCCAACTAGGGAAGGACTACTTAAAACGCCAACACGCGTTGCAAAGGCCTGGGAATTTTTTTCCAAAGGATATAATGAAAATCTGGATGAAGTTATTAATGATGCTGTTTTCCATGAAAATGCAAAGGATATGGTTATTGTCCGGGACATAGAATTTTTCTCACTCTGCGAGCATCATTTACTCCCGTTTTTTGGAAAAGCACACGTTGGATATATTCCAAATGGTAAAGTAATTGGGCTTTCAAAAATCCCACGAATAATTGATATGTTTGCCAGGAGGCTGCAGGTTCAGGAAAGGCTTACGCACCAGATTGCTGAAGCGATTCAGGACGTATTGAATCCCATTGGAGTAGCTGTAGTTATGGAAGGTGTCCATATGTGCATGCAAATGAGAGGTGTAGAAAAACAAAACAGTTTTGCTTCGACAAGTTCCATGCTGGGCCAGTTCAGAAAATCTGCAGAAACAAGAGCAGAGTTTTTAAGCATTATCAGCAAATAAATATTCCAAAAATATCGAGACTTCCTATTATGCTTTCATTTTTAAATCTCAGCATTGAAAAATTAAAAAAGGACTATGGCAAAATTTGATCTTGCAGTTTTAGGAGGAGGTCCCGGTGGTTATGTAGCGGCAATACGAAGCGCACAATTGGGACTTAAAACCTGTATTATTGATAAAGACAAGCTGGGTGGCATTTGTTTAAATTGGGGTTGTATCCCAACCAAGGCACTTTTGAAAAATGCAGAAGTGTATCATACTATAAAACATGCTGACACGTATGGAATTAAAGTTGAGAATGTGTCGGTTGATTTTAAAAAGAATATTCAGCGTAGTCGTGATATATCTAATCGCCTGAGCAAGGGGATCGAATTTTTAATGAAAAAAAATAAGATCACCCATATTACAGGTACTGGGAAACTCACTTCTAAAACATCTCTTGAAGTAAAGAATAAACAAAAGATAGACACTATTGAAGCAGATAATATCATAATTGCAACGGGTGCTAGGCCTAGATCATTTTCTGGGATGGAATTTGACGGCAATCGTGTCATTAGTTTCAAAGAAGCTATGATTCTTGATTCTCCGCCCAAAAAAATGATTATTATCGGGTCCGGTGCAATCGGGAGTGAATTTGCCTATTATTATAATGAATTCGGAACGGAAGTACATATGATCGAAATGCTGGACAGGATTCTTCCAATTGAAGATGCTGACGTTTCTAAAGAAGTGGAAAAAAGTTTTAGAAAATCCGGTATCAAAATTTCAACAGGAACAAAAGTTTCTAAAATTGAGAGTTTGAAAACGAAAGTAAAAGTTCATACCGAGAGAAACGGGAAAGAAGAAATATTAGAAGGTGACTTAGCATTATTGGCTGTGGGTGTTACAGGGAATATTGAATACCTTGGACTAGAAGAATTGGGAATTGAAACAAATGGTGGTAACATTACCATTAACGAATTTAACCAAACGAATATTCCGAATATTTATGCAATTGGCGACGTGTCAGGACCGCCTTGGCTGGCACATGTTGCATCTGCACAGGGACATGTTGCGGCGGATTATATCGGGAGTCATTCACCTAAACCGGTGGATTATTCTAATATTCCCAGCTGTACCTATTGTCAACCGCAAGTTGGCTCATTAGGAATGACAGAAGCCCAGGCGAAGGATGCAGGGTATGATGTGAAGGTTGGCAAATTCTTATTCCAGGCCAGTGGCAAGGCCATGGCAGTTGGGGACACGACCGGATTTGTGAAATTGGTCTTTGACGGAAAATATGGTGAATTACTCGGTGCCCATATTGTGGGTTCTGAAGCTACGGAACTCATTGCTGAATTGGGCGTGGCGAAATCGCTAGAAACTACCTGGGAAGAAATTGCTATGACGATTCATGCTCATCCAACACTATCTGAAGCAATTATGGAAGCTGCACTGGATGCTTTTGGATCGGCAATACACCAATAAGCATGATTGAAACGCAAACAGATCAAATCCTTGTTCAAAACATAGGACGAAAATCATACAAGGCTGTTTGGGATCTCCAAAAAGAAATGCAGCAGCAGCGGATTAAAGGCGACATCGAAGATACCTTAATCCTAGTAGAGCATGATCCTGTTTACACCTTAGGAAAAAATGCTAACGATGATCATTTACTCCAGAGCCGAGATCAATCGGTAGATGTTTTCAATATTGAGCGTGGTGGCGATATTACGTTTCATGGTCCGGGACAGTTGGTGGGTTATCCCATTTTGGATCTGTCCAATTATAAAAAAAGTGTGAGTTGGTACATGCGGACTTTGGAGCAAGTTTTGATTGATACTTTAATTGAATTCAAAATTATTGCACAACGAAATGACGGCTTGACAGGTGTTTGGGTCGGTGACGAAAAAATTGCTGCGCTGGGCGTTCGGATTAGTCGTTGGGTGACTATGCATGGTTTTGCCCTGAATGTGAATCCCAATCTTTCATTTTATGATGGCATCATCCCCTGTGGCATATTTGACCATGGCGTTACGTCCATGGAGCAATTATTGGGGGAAACGCAAAATAATGATAATGTCAAAAATATGGTGATTAAAAAATTCAATAAATATTTTATAAAAGGAGAGTGCTAATGGCTCGACTCCATGGATTTACAAAAAAACAGGTTTTAGATATTTATAAGACCATGGTTCTTGCTAGGGAATTGGATACTAAAATGATGATCATGTTGAAGCAAGGTAAAGCATTTTTTCATATGGGTTGTTCTGGTCATGAAGCTTCGCAATTGGCAGCAGCCGTCGCCGTTAGGCGTGGGGTAGATTGGTCTTATCCCTACTATCGTGATGGTGCTTATTGTTTAGGATTGGGGATGACGTCGAAGGCGCAACTGCTTGGATTCCTGGCGCGGGCAGCAGATCCTAATTCAGGTGGTCGTCAAATGCCACAGCATTATAGTGATAGACAATTGAGAATTGTGAGCCAATCGAGTCCAACAGGAACACAATATCTGCAGGCGGTAGGATGCGCTCTGGCTCGCCGAATGGAAAAAACAAAAGACGTTGTTTATGTATCTTCAGGTGAAGGAACCACAAGTCAGGGAGATTTTCACGAGGCATTGAATTGGGCCAGCAATGCAAAAGCACCTGTCATTTTTCATATTCAGGATAATGAGTATGCTATCTCCACTCACAAATCCGAGCAAAGTGCAGGCTCGGTTTTTTCCATGGTTTCGGGTTATAAAAATTTATCACGTTATGAAGTTAACGGGACAAATTTCTTTGAAACCAATTTAGCATTTAAACAAGCAATTGACCGGGCACGCAAAGGGAAAGGCCCTTCTGTTATTGTTTCAAATGTTGTTCGACTATTACCTCACTCCAGTTCAGATGATCAGCGAAAATACCGAACCCCGGAAGAACTGGAAGAAAACAGAAAACGCGACCCTTTAACCATTCTTGAAGATCAATGTATCCAAGAAAAAATGTTCTCTCCTCAAGATTTTGAAAAGATTCGAAACCAAATTTCTAGGCAGGTTGATGAGGAATCAAAATGGGCAGAATCCCAAGAACACCCTGATGTGGATAAAGCATTAGACCACATATACAGTCATAAAGTGTCCATGGATGAGCCAGATTTAAACCCTATGGGGAATAAGGTGGTTATAGTTGATGCAGTGAACCACGCCTTAAAAGAAGAAATGGCTCGGAATGATAAAATGGTAATTTATGGTCAAGATATTGCCGATCCAAAAGGGGGTGTATTCACTGCAACAAAAGGGTTGTCGGACACTTTTGGAAAGGATCGTGTATTTAATTCACCTCTAGCAGAATCGTCCATAGTGGGTACGGCGATTGGCATGGCAGTCACGGGATATAAACCAGTGGTTGAGATTCAATTCGGTGATTATATCTGGACAGCCATGATGCAAATTCAGAATGAATTGATTACTATGCGGTATCGATCCAATAATGAATGGAGTTGCCCGGTTGTCATCCGAATTCCCGTAGGCGGATACATTCATGGCGGACCTTACCATAGTCAATCCATCGATAGTTATTTTTTCCATATGCCGGGGATCTGGGTGGCATATCCGTCCAATGCCGCTGATGCCAAAGGATTATTAAAAGCGGCATGCCGCATGGATGATCCAGTGATGTTTTTTGAGCATAAAGGTCTTTATCGTCAGGGATATGCATCATCCCCTGAACCAGACGAAAATTATATTTTACCCTTTGGGAAAGCAAAGTTGATTCAAGACGGAGACGAATTAACAATCGTTACTTGGGGCGCTATGGTTCAAAAATGCATTGAAGCGATTAAAATAAGCGAAATGGACCAAGGGCAAATTGATTTGATTGATATCCGAACACTTAACCCAATTGATTGGGATACTATTTATAGTTCCGTTATGAAAACCGGAAAATTATTGATTGTTCATGAAGACACATTAACAGGTGGAGTGGGTGCAGAAATTGCAGCAAAAGTTTCTCAAGATCTATTTGAAGACCTGGATGGCCCTATAAAAAGAGTTGCTGCCAAGAATTGTCATATCCCGTATAGTGCGGTACTTGAAACTGAAATTCTGCCACAAACAGATCAAATTATTGAAGCGTTAAATAATTTAATGGAGTATTAATGTTATTAGATGTAGTTATGCCAAAGATGGGTGAATCGATCACTGAAGGAACGATTCTTGAATGGCGTAAAAAGGTGGGCGATCTTGTTGAAAAGGATGAATTATTTCTTGAAATTGGAACAGATAAAGTTGATTCTGAAATTCCTAGTTTGGAATCCGGGATTATTGTAGAAATATTGGCTCTGGAAAATGATGTGGTTGATGTTGGAACTGTCATTGCCAGGATCGAAACGGATGAAAGTTTAGTTGATATTTCATCCCCATCAAAAAAACCGATGAAAGCGTCGGAACCTGAACCTATAAATAAACCGATTAAAGTGGAACAAGCACCATCTACAACAAAGAAAAAAGTTGATTCGGTGGAATCGCAGAATGGCAAGAAATTTTATACACCTGTCGTATTGAAAATAGCATCACAGGAAGGTATCCCATTGAACGAACTGGAACAAATATCAGGTTCAGGACGTGGTGGGCGCGTAACCAAAAAAGATGTATTAAGTTACATTGAAAACCATAATATTATACAAACACAGGTAGTAGAGCCAGCTCCACCTTTTTCGCCTGCTCCGCTTGCTAATTCATCTGCTCTGCCTGGGCGAACAGAAGAAATGCATCACATGCGAAAAATCATTGCAGATCATATGAAGAAAAGTATTGAAACATCAGCTCATGTATATGTGATGACTGAAGTGGATATGACATCCATTGTGGATTTTGTTAATGAAAATGAAAATGATTTTTTGTCAAGAGAAGGATATAAGCTGACTTACACACCTTTTATGGTTGATGCTGTTGTAAAAGCACTAAAAGATTTCCCTGAAATGAATTCGTCCCTTTTGGGAACGTCTGTGACCTATCATAAAAATATTAATATAGGACTCGCGGTTGCTATTGAAAATGGGCTCATGGTTCCAACCATGTTTAATTGTGAAGAAAAGAATTTCTTGGGATTATGTAGGGCTGTGAATGATGTAGCAAATCGAACGAGAAATAAACAAATTTCTACTGATGAATTAACGGGATCTACATTTACAATTACAAATTTTGGTGTATTTGGTGTAACAATCGGAACACCTATCATTAATCAACCCAATGTTGGAATTTTAGGAGTTGGCGCCATTAAGAAACAAGCTGTTGTTGTGGAATCTCCCCAAGGTGATGCTATAGCGATTCGAAGTATGATGATGTTATCTCTTGGGTTTGACCATCGTCTCATTGATGGTGCCGGCGGTGCAAAATTTATAGAACGGATTCGGCATTATTTAGTAACAATGGATTTGAGACAGGTTCTTTAATGCCCATTGATCACGTATTAAAACTCTATTCCGAAACGATCCAGTCTCCTTATCTCCATTATGGGTTTTGGGATCACCCGGAGTCTGTTGATTTAGATAAAGTCACGTTGCAAGAAATAAAAGATGCCCAAAATCGATACATCGAACATTTAGCTTCTTTTATTCCTGAAGATGTTAAATCTATTTTAGATGTAGGATGTGGCATTGGCGGGAACGCAGATTATCTTCAGAA
The DNA here is from genome assembly GCA_963933175.1 of uncultured bacterium. Classification (GTDB taxonomy): domain Bacteria; phylum Fidelibacterota; class Marinisomatia; order Marinisomatales; family UBA1611. The sequence goes on along the minus strand of CAWVTW010000027.1, from coordinate 5,023 downwards.
AATGGGGTATTTAGTGGAAACGCTATCTCCGGATGAATTTCAAAAATCAGTTATTGCAGAAAAGTTTGATGATGCGATGATATTTCATCATTGCAAATTTGAAAAATTTAACCCTTTAAAAGAATATGACCTTATTTTAGAGAGTGAAAGTGCTTGTTATATAAATATAGATCATGGATTTGAAAAAGCATGGGAGACACTAAAATCTGATGGATATTTATTAGTTTCAGATTATTTTGTTTATTTTAAAGATGGAACTAAAAATCCCCATTTAAAGTCATCTCATGATAAAGAAAAATATCTTAATAGCGCTAAAGCACATGGATTTGAATTGATTCGAGAATTCGATCAGACTGAAAACACCATGCCAACGTTGGACTATGGTAAATACTTCATTGGTAGGTTTATTAATCCAGCCATAGAATATGGAATATATTCTTCGAAAAAGAATTACCCCAAAACTGCGGCAATAATAGGGAAAATGATTGCACCAAAAATTGAATCAAAATTGAATCAATTGGAATTGATTGACAGTGACCAATTCAGAAAGTATCGCCAGTATATGATTTACTTATTTCAAAAGAAAGATGTCTGAAATAATAAAAAAATCGTTTAAACCTAAAATTCGTCTTCAAATAACGGATGGTTACAAATTTGTAAACGAAGTTGTTCAATCCAATAAACTCAACACCGTTTGTGAAGAAGCACGGTGTCCAAATATTTATGAATGCTGGGATCGACGGACCGCTACAATTATGATTCTGGGTGATATTTGTACACGTGCCTGTGGATTCTGTTCTGTAAAAACGGGGAAACCAATTTATGATGATCCTATGGAGCCGTTTCGCACAGCCATGGCTGTTAAAAAAATGGATTTAAGACATGTAGTTATTACTTCCGTGGATCGAGATGATTTGAAAAATGATTATGGTGCATCCATTTGGGCTGAAACTATTCGCCAGATACATAACCATGTAAAAAAATGTACGGTGGAGGTTCTGACACCCGATTTTAAAGGTCATGAACCATCTTTGGAGAAGGTCTTTGATGAGGGACCGGAAATATTTGGTCATAATGTGGAGTGTGTTGAGCGTATCAGCAAGCAGGTTCGGAGTCAGGCAGTATGGCATCGAAGTTTGGATGTTTTACGATTATCGGCGAAAAAGGGACTTCGGACAAAAACGGGTATGATGGTTGGATTGGGTGAATCTTTTGATGAAGTGGTAAAGACAATGAACCAAATTTTAGATACTGGTGTAACAATATTTACAATTGGACAATATTTGCAACCATCAAAAAAACATTTACCTGTAGTTAGGTATGTTAAAGAACAGGAATTTAAAGATTATAAACAAATTGGATTGGATTTAGGCTTTGACGTGGTAGAATCGGGTCCTTTAGTGCGAAGTTCATACCATGCAGACGAACAAGCTAGAATTGCAATGGAGATAAAATGAGACCAAAAATAATCATTATATCTTTTACAGTAATAATTGGAACTGTATTGAGTTTTTATATCGTGGGACAGGAGTCCAAAGGTACAAATGAGATTGACTCCCAAGTTGGTCAAAAATCTGAACCTGTGGTCCAAGTTACGAATCGCGGAGAACCAATGGTTACTTTAAAACCAGATTACATACAAATTGGCCGACTTCAGGCGAAAGTGCCAAAAGATTGGGAAAAAGAACAACCATCCAGTTCAATGCGGATTGCCCAATTTAGGTTTCCCGGAAATGATGGTGATGGAGAGTTAGTTATTTTTTCAGGTATAGGTGGCAGTATAGATGCTAACCTTAATCGGTGGTATGGTCAATTTAAGAGCGAGACTGAAAACTCAGTTTCTGAATCTGCGATACGATCAAATAGCCAAATAAAGGATATGGATGTAACCTTTTCATACGTAGAAGGAACATATCTAAAATCGTCCATGGGTATGGGCGGGACAAAGACAGAAATGCCTAATTATGTGCTATTGGCAGCCATTGTGTCAACGCCTGACGGACCATATTATTTTAAAGGAACCGGTCCAAAATCCACAATGGATTCTCACAAAGTAAATTTTAAAATATTTATTCGTAGTATTATGTCATTATAACAGTGTGCCATTTCAGCAGACTATATAGAAATGTGCCGTCGAAACATCAGTAGTACAAAAATGGCACGATCCTTGTAACCCAAAATAATAGAATTTTTGTCTAAAGGACAACCATGAACGAAAAATTAACAGAAAAACAAATCGAAAATTTTAATATCGAGGGTGCGGACGAATATCCCGTGATGCCATTGCGTAATACGGTGTTGTTTCCCCAGCAAGTAATCCCAATTTATATCGGTAGGGAAAGAAGTTTAAAACTCATTAACGACTTGGATCCTAAAAAACGATATATCATAGTCGTAGCGCAGGAAGATGGATCCATTGAGGATCCCAAACCTTCAGACCTTTACGCATTCGGCACCCTTGCCCAAGTATTGAAAGTGTTTGATATGCCGGATAATAGTAAATCTGCTATTGTTCAAGGTATTTCAAGAGTAAAAATATTGGACTATACGAAACAAGAACCATATTTATTTGCTGCTGTGGAATCTATGGATGACGAACCAATAACAGATGGTTTGGAAGTGGATGCGTTGGCAGCGAATTTGAGACAGGCATTTGACGAATTGATGAAAGTGGCACCCAATCTTACTGAAGAGCATTCTGGGATGTTGAAAAACATTCAAAAACCCAATCGCCTGACAGATCGTGCTATTTCTGTAATCACGATATCAAACCAGGAAAAGCAGGAAATTTTAGAAGAACTCAATGTGAAAAAACGGATTGAAAAAGCGCTGAATTTGATCTCCCGGGAGATTCAACGAATCAAATTGGGTGAAGAGATCCAATCAGAAGTCCATGATGAGATCACTAAAACCCAACGAGAGTATTATTTGCGTGAGCAAATGAAAGCAATTAAAAAAGAATTGGGAGAAGATGAAGGGTCTGTTGAACTCAAGGAATTAGAAGACAAATTGAAAGCAGTCAAAATGCCGGAAGATGCAGAAAAAGTGGCCATGAAGGAATTGGATCGATTATCGAGAATTCCGACCCAATCTCCTGAATATAACGTCTCTAGGACCTATATCGAATGGTTGTCTGAATTACCATGGAGCGAGTCCACCGATGATAGGATCGATTTGAAAGAAGCTAAGAAAATATTAGATGACGACCATTATGGATTGGACAAAGTTAAAGAGCGGATTATCGAGTATTTGGCGGTTCGGAATTTGAAACAAAAAAAAGACCCAGATGGCAGAGTTAGAGGCCCCATCCTTTGTTTTGGTGGCCCTCCCGGTGTGGGAAAAACATCTCTAGGTAAATCAATCGCACGAGCAATGGGCCGTAAATTTGTACGATTATCTCTTGGCGGTGTTAGGGACGAAGCCGAGATCCGGGGTCACCGCAGAACCTATATTGGTGCTTTACCCGGAAGAATCATTCAAAGTATCAAAAAAGCGGGGACAAATAATCCGGTTTTCATGTTGGATGAAATTGATAAACTTGGGGCAGATTTTCGTGGAGATCCATCTTCTGCGTTATTGGAAGTGTTAGACCCTGAACAGAATCATTCCTTCAGTGATCACTATTTGGAGGTAGACTTTGACCTGAGCAATGTCATGTTTATTTCCACTGCAAACTATCAGGATGCCATACCACCTGCTCTTCGAGATAGAATGGAAATTCTGGAGTTTACCGGTTATATTGAAGATGAAAAAGTTCAGATCGCCAAACGGCATATAGTTCCAAAACAAGTTAAAGAAAATGGTCTCACGAAAGAAGATGTTACTTTTGATGCTGGATCTGTACAAGAATTGATCCGCTCATATACTCGTGAAGCAGGTGTTCGAAATCTGGAGCGTGAAATTGCAAATGTTTTGCGAAAAGTAGCCAGAGAATTGGTGGAAGAAGAAACAAAAAAGACAAAGGTTACCAAAGCAAAAGTAGGTGAATATCTTGGTGCGCCCCGATTTCATTCCGAACTAGCAGAGCGCACCACCAAACCGGGTGTGGTTACGGGATTGGCATGGACAGCTGCTGGCGGAGATATCCTGTTTATAGAATCAACTAAAATGAAAGGGAAAGGTCAATTGACACTCACTGGGCAACTTGGTGATGTGATGAAGGAATCTGCCACTGCAGGACTAACTTTTGTTCGCTCCCATGCCGAAGAATTTGGACTTGACCCGGATTTCAATGAAAATACGGATATTCATATTCATGTTCCAGCTGGAGCCATCCCGAAAGATGGGCCATCTGCTGGTGTGAGTATGGTTACGTCTCTTGTTTCACTTTTGTCTGGAATACCGGTAAAGAAAAAATTAGCCATGACAGGTGAGATCACCTTACGTGGGAGTGTACTTCCCATTGGAGGTGTAAAGGAGAAAGTTACTGCAGCTCACCGTGCAGGGATTAAAGAAGTGATCTTACCAGATCATAACCGAAAAGATCTGGAGGATGTCCCTAAACACGTGGCAAAAGATTTAACATTTCACTTTGCAAAAGAGATTAATGATGTGCTTAAAGTGGCTATAGCAGATGTTTTAAAAACCGGAAAAAAATCTAATAAACCCAAATAGTAATATTTAATTTTACAAGCTAAAAGCAAGGGCGATTAGCTCAGTTGGTTAGAGCACTGCGTTTACACCGCAGGTGTCGGGAGTTCGAATCTCTCATCGCCCACTATGCCCTGTAACAAAGGGCCGATTACATGTTTAAAAAGAAATAAAAGGCCATCCGTCAACAGGCGAGTGGCTTTTTTTTACGAATATTTATAGAAAATATCCATTACAGATTTTAAACATCACTGGTAGTAGGTTCCAGTTCATTAATCCGTCAACAAATTAAGAAAAACCATTATAGAGAAAAATAAAATGCAAAATTCAAGAATCTCTAAACAAGTTTGTATTTTCCTTAGCTGGGTGTCATTTGCATTTCCCCAAATCGAATTTGATGTGCATTGGACACCTTATGTCACCTATTATTTAA
>CAWVTW010000026.1:0-15285 GCA_963933175.1 uncultured bacterium | reverse complement strand
TTTGGGGTAACCGATTTCTTTGTGGGGAGAGACAGTCAAACAAAACGTCATAAAACCCATACACCTATAGGGGGGTGTCATTAAAATTATAATTCTTGAAGCTAATAAATTTATTATAGAATTCGGACAAAGGGGAAATTAAAAAACTCCACTTTTTTCTTCGATTATTTTGAATCCTAAAGACTTATTTCATTAACACGAATTTCCGTGTTTGTGAAAGTTGATTTGATGTCATTGTATAGAAATAAACACCACTAGCCATTTGAGATCCATTAAATGTGAACTCATAAGATCCGGCAGTTTGTTTCTTGTTAATAAGCGTTTTGACTTTAGCACCTCGAATATCAAACAAATCTAAGGTTACAAGTCCTGGCTCATTTACATCATAGCGAATTTGAGTCAATGGATTAAATGGATTTGGATAATTTTGCTTAAGCGTAAAAGCTTTTGGCAATATTTCTTCATCAATGGCTACACCAGTATATTCCCAATCATTTTCATAAATACCAACAAAAACCCAATTCTTATAATCTTCATAGGTAACGGGAACATCATAAATGGGTACATTAAAGTCGGCCATTTGATAGAAAACGCCTACAGATTCATCCATACCCTGACTTGCAATATGCAAACCTGATTCCAAAGCAGCTTCGATTGGAAATCCACCTGAATTTAGATCACCCTCACCGAAAGTATTGGTCACATTTTCTGCTTCCGACCAATGAAGTCCATAGTCTGTTGATTTTGCCATCCAAACGTCAATATCTGTCGGTATATATGTTTCTGCACTATCAGAGTCATATTCAATATCATAGACCGACATTCCGGATATAGCAAACCACATTGTACCTTCTGATTCAGCACTCATGGTAATATTTGGATAGAAATATTGCATAGTTGCGTAGTAATCATCAGCACCACCATGAAACGTTGATGGTATATCAGATTGCGTCCACTCAGCTTCATAATCAACTGCCATATCATGTAACAAAGAAGCAGTCCAATTGTCTTCACCTGACATAGGATCGGGACTGTAAATATGCATAATTCCTTGACCTCCCATTGATAAATCGATATATGTTGAGTCGGCAAAACCATCACCATCACCATCATCACAACCGCCATTATAATCCCTACATATATTTCTTATCGTTGGAAATACAATATGTAACCCCCCTGCAGCATCTGTTCTCATTTCACAGGTGTAAAATGGATTCCACCCTGGTGACATCAAAAAAGGAATTAACGTACCATCTTCCAAACTATCACTACTATACCATAGTGTATCTCCATAATGGAAATAATATTCATTATCTTCTTCGGTCCAAACTGTATAAAGCGAGTCTGTTAAGCGGATGGTAACAGCATCAGGAATCACATGGTAACCTGAATTTTTGAATCCGTCTTCGTCTGTCCAAGAATCGCCGTAGTCATCTGTCATTTTGTAGAAAATACCCTGATTCTCACCTGAGTGCAGACCAACATCCATATCATTTCCATCTATATCGGTTAAATTACTCCAGCCAACCTGAACCATATATCCGACACCATCAGTGTTTATGTGATAATCTGGTGTTGAGATATAACCGGGACCAAGCCACAAGGAATCACCTGCACTTGTAATTTCTTTACCATCTGATAAAATGTAAGGATCATTCATCATATTATATCCTGCGGTATGATAGGAACTTGTGATCATATAGGTTTTCTCTTCACCGACTACCCAAGTTGAATAGGCGCCCAAGAATTTATAAGAATTACCTTTTGGAATCAGCATTGCATTACCATTCCAAAGATCCGGCGGATCACAGGGTAATATTGCGCAGCCTGAATTGGAACCAACTGGATCTACCCAATAGGCATCTTCACCCATTCCTAATGTATTGTAGGTATGGAGTGGATATCCGCCATACGGGCCGCCGCCAAAGGGTGTGTTGGTATATTCATTCCAGATAGCGGTAGGTTTTGCACCTTCAGCATATCCAGCACTTGGATACCGACCTTGGGGTTGACCATCGTAGGTTGGCAAATTTGGGGATTCTTGACCTGTTGGGTAATTCATGTTCAATTCCTGGGATGTAAACCAGTCTTCACCATCTTCTGATTGAGACGCGCCAATAATACCGTGGGTAGTCATTTCTGTAATCCATTGACGATACACAGCGAAATAGCCTTCGTCAACACCATAAGCTAAAGGGTTCGTTGTTTTATAATAAGCACCATACCCATTTCTAGATGAATCGATTAGGGTTGAAGAAAAATTGGAATCACGGTTGTTTACCTGCGGAGCTTTTCCGTGATTATATGTTACACCGTGGGTGTTAAAGGACATTTGTCCATCAACGAGTTTTACACGTTCTTCAATAAGTTTTGAAATATCCTTTTGCTGTGCAAAAAGTGATATTGATGCACATGAGAATATCGTTATTGCCAAAAAAGAATTACCCTTTAATTTCATGATTTTCTCCTATTTTTATTTTTCATCAAAAAAATCTGAATTGTTATAAACCGAATCGTATGTAGAATGAAGACTGAGTATAGTCATTTTCATTCATGAATTTCCATAATTAATATTCCAACTTTATAATTACCTTTAGTATACGCTTAAATATTTCACATCATAATATATAATAAATACTGAAAGACCTATAATACCTACACTAGGTTAATCGAAATCCATAGTACAAAAAATAGAATTACAATGTGTGTGCCTCTTATTACTCTAACCCTCATCGTTTCGGATTGGTGCTTAGGAATTACGTTGAGTTATGGAATCGTCATTAAAAAGTGTGTCCCACCTTTTTGTATCCCATTTTAGGTAATAGATGATTAAATATGACTAGGTATGAAACAAAAAGCCCCATCTTTCAATGGGGTTTTTCTATGCTCCGGAGGAGGGACTCGAACCCCCGACCTGGTGATTAACAGTCACTCGCTCTACCAGCTGAGCTACTCCGGATCGTTATTTCTTCCGGGAAACTACCGGAATAATAGATTATGGTCTAAAAAAGCTGGCAAATTTAGGAGGATAATTTATCTAGTCAAAGATTACAATTCTTTCTCAGCAATCAATTTTCTCTTTTCATCAAAGAGACCACTTTCAACCTGAAATTGAGTGATATAAACAACTCCATCTTCTTTATGAGGCTCTCCATAAACAGAATGGATTGATTTCAATCCACCCAACCATTTTCTTTCGTCAGCAAGGTATACAAGGTCACCAACATCTGCGCCCATGGTTTCCATATCCCCAATGGAAAACCTTACTTCACCTTCTTCACAATCTTTAACTATCCATTTGGCTAAGAGAGATTCACCGGGACGATCATTAGGTGCAGAACCTTTAAAGAATTCACGAGCTTTATCTAAAGACCAAACTGTAAGACCTTCCATCTTTTCCTCGGATGGCGGTGTTGTTAAAAGACCAACAATAACTCCGGATCCTGCACACACCAATGTATTATACAATGCACGTATATAAGTGTAAGGACGCTCCGGATTAAACTCTATACCATGGTCAAATGGTGAAATAAATATTTGAGGGTATTTGTTTCCGATCCACATCAAGATTGCACCACCCAAAAAAGTAGCAATTGCTGCGGGTGTAGAATAACGCTTCCAAAATATCCCTAAGAATATGGCAACAACAAGTGGTGGGGTCATTGTGCTGTGAAAGAATCCATGCGCTTCATATAATGTTGGGAAATTTTCAAAAAATATTGTGCTCAATGCTCCCACGGCAGTTGCCCCCGCAGAAACGATCATAGCCACCTTCAAATAATGTTTATCATCTTTGTCCTTTACAATAGGTCGATAAATATCATTAATTACTACAGCTGCGACAGCATTGATCAATGTGTCCACGGTTGACATTAATGCAGCTGCGACAGCTGCAATTACGAATGCGAAAAGGACTTCACTTCCGGTAATTAAATAAGCAACTTGTGTAAATACATGATCCAATTGCGTTGTTGCATTCCATGATTCTGGAGTCACAATACTAATGGCCTTCCCAATCCAACCAGCGTTTGAGACAACAATTGTACAAATAGGTAAGAGAATAAGTACATTAAATGCGGCTGCTTTTCGACCTTCATGGACAGATTTACAGGCCATAAACCGCATGATGAGCCCCTGATTCATAAATAGAAACCCAACGGATCCTGCCACGCCATCCTGCCAAAATATTCCAACAAAATTAAAATTTGAAGGTTGATTAAAATTTGCTAAAGGTAATTTGAATTCCGGAGAAAGTGCATTCCAGAAAATATCAAAACCACCCACATAATTGATTCCTAGTATAAAAACCAAAATCCCGGCAAAGATCAATATAAACCCTTGTAAAAGGTCTGTGAAAATCACAGCAGTCTGACCACCGAATGTTATATAAATCCCGGAAATGATTGCTACAATAAATATGATCATATAAAGATCGATTCCCAAAAGAGGTTCTAATGTTTTTCCCATGGTGAGAAAACCAATAGCGATATACCCAATCATATAACCCAAAATTGCAATAGTTGCCAAAATTCGAACTCCTGGGTTAAAACGTCTCTCAAAATAATCTGGAATCGACCGAATCTTGGTGTAATAAACAATCGGCAACCAGCCGAAAAGAAATAACGGCATAAAGAACCAATCATTCATATAGGTCATGGTTGATGAAAAACCATGCTCATAGGCTTTTGCAGAATATTTTAAAAAACTATGGCTTCCGACACCTGTTGCCACAATAGACATGGTAATTAGCCACCATGAAAATCTGCGACCACTAAAAAAGAAATCTTGAGTTGTTTTATTATATCGGGCAAAAAACGAACCAAACCCCAAAACGACAGCAAAATAACCAAAAATAATTACCCAAAAAGAAGCTGATGTTTGAATAGCGCTATCCATTATCAAACTCCTTTAGGTTTTTTAAACAATGTGAAAATCAAATTGGCTGTCATCGCTATCATAATCAAACCGATTAATGCCGCAAACATCGTTTCACCTATGGCCGCGAATGTAAACAATCCATGAATTCCCATATAATAAAAAAAGCCAAAAATAAGAATTTTATACCATTCTTTATGTCTGACTATCTCAAGCTTCAACGATCTTGATCGGAGGATGATAAACATCCCGATTAAGAATATACCTCCGCCAACACCATACAAATAGATATAGGGTACCCAAGTTCGACTGAAATCAAGCATCTGTACTTTCCTTTAGTTTATCAAAGTGTAGTTTTAGATTATCCCAAGTTTCCTTTAATCCTTCAACCATCACTTTTGTGTGCCCAACTACGGGCATAAAATTAGTGTCACCATGCCATCGGGGCACAATATGATAATGTATATGTTCTTCAATACCAGCCCCACTAGCTTTACCAAGGTTTGCACCAAAGTTGAACCCTTCTGCGTTCATGGTCTTTTTCAGAATATTCATAGATGCATTTGCTAATTCCATAATTTCTAAATTACAATCCTTTGATAATTTATTGGTATCTGCAGTATGATCATAAGGGGAAATCATGAGATGACCATTCGAATATGGATAAAGATTCATTAAAACGAAGGACTTGTTTCCACGATATAATATGAGATTATTTCGATCATCATTAGATTGTGATTTTTTACAAAATATGCATCCATCTTCTTTTGGTGAACGGATATAATCAATCCGCCAAGGAGCCCACAATTTTTTCATGGAAGATAGTTAACGTGAAACATGCGAAACGAAAAACATGTCATATATGGGTTTAGCTTTTTCAAGAATTCATCTCATATATTCCATTATGATTCACCATCATCATTTTTCCGATCTTTAATTACCTTGTTTTGCTGGTCTTTCGGCATTTTTTCATAATGGCTAAAAGATTCTGCATGAATTCCGCGTCCGCCAGTCAACGATCGAACAGTTGTTGCATAATTATATAATTCAGCTTGCGGCACTTGGGCTTTGATTACTTGGAATTTACCATCAGCGTCCATTCCCATAATCTTTCCACGTTTACCGGAGATATCTCCCATAATGTCACCCATGAAATCTTCTGGAATAGTTACTTCAATATCCATAATTGGTTCTAACAAACAGGGTTTTGCTCCAAGGAAGGCTTCTAGAAATGCATGTTTTCCGGCAGTTTGAAATGCAATATCCTTTGAATCAACTGGGTGCATCTTACCATCATAAAAATTTACTTTTAAATCTACAACCTTACATCCTGCAATTATTCCATCCGCACAGGCAGCCTTTACTCCTTTCTCTACAGAAGGAACAAAAACACGGTCCACATTTTGTCCTACTAGAGAATGGGTAAATTCTACACCGTCACCTCGTTGTTTAGGTTCTATACGCATCCAAACTTCAGCGAATTGGCCTGCGCCACCTGACTGTTTTTTATGCCGGTATTTTGCTTCGCCATTTCCCAAAATTGTTTCGCGGAATGGGACTTTAGGTTTTTCTAATTCAATTTCAATTCCAAACCTACGTTTTAATCTTTCAGTTGTAACTCTTAAGTGAAGTTCTCCTTGTCCGGAAATGATTGTTTGTTTCACTTCGCTATCCACACGATAAATAAAGGTCGGGTCTTCTTCATGGAGAGTAGCAAGTCCAATGGCAAGTTTTTCCTCATCTCCCTTTGCTGTTGGAACAATTGCTGCATGAATATTTGGATTGGGGAAATTCATAGGGGGTAATGTGACATGTTTCCCTGAACATAAAGTATTTCCGATATGTGTATTTTTTAGTTTAACTACACCGGCAATATCTCCCGCCGATAATTCATCCACTTGAGTTCGATTTTTTCCATTCAAGATAAACATTTGACCAATTCTCTCGTTGGTATTTCGGTTAGAATTGTAATAGTCAGTCCCTGTTTTTATCTGACCTGAATACACACGAAATAGAGATAATTCTCCAGAATGTGATTCAGCCATCGTTTTAAATATTTGGAGAACTGTTTCCGATCCATTTAAAGAAACTTCCACTTCGTTTCCTAGATCATCATGGGCAATCACCATTTTACGATCATCAGGTGACGAACCATATTTACTAATAAAGTCACACACTCGAGCAACACCAATATTCGATATTGCTGATGTACAAAATAAAGGGATAAATGTTTGATCTTGTATCGCTTGATGGATTCCACCTCTCATTTCTTCTTCAGAGAGGCTTCCTTGATCAAAGAATTTTTCCAAAAGAGAATCATCAGATTCAGCTACATATTCAATCAATTCCGCATGGAGCTCTTTTACTTTGGCTTTGAAATCTTCTGGAAGTTCACTTTCAGACATTTTACCAGAACCGTCGTTCACGTACGTAATTAATTCTGTACGTAGCACATCTATATTTTGATTATATCCGGGTCCTGCATTAACAGGCAGTTGCATGGGGAACACATTATTTCCGAACCGCCGTCTTGCTTGAGCCAATATTTCGTCAAATCGCGTATTTTCCCTATCGAGTCCATTGATCACAAGCATCTTTGGGATACCAAGTTTTGTTGCCTGATTCCACATAGTTTCTGTCCCCACTTCAACACCATTAACAGCATGGATGGTGATGACTGCTAGATCAACAACGTTTAAAGATCCAGATGCTTCTCCAATAAAATCAGAATAACCTGGCGTATCAATCATGTTAAATTTTTTGTCCATCCATTCCAAATGGAGTGGGGTGGCATGGATGGATATTTGGCGAGTTTTTTCTCCTGGATGATAATCAGATATTGTGGAACCGTCTTCGATTTTCCCAAGACGGTTAGTCTCGCCGCCAAGCATTAACATTGATTCTGCTAAGCATGTTTTCCCAGCAGCGCCATGTCCTACAATTGCAAAGTTTCTAATATCTGATGATTGATAGCGTTTCATATGTTAGCCTCTTTCACTTCGTATAATGTTTAAAGGAAGGGTGTGGAGTGTAACATCACACTTTATTTAAAATCAAGAAATTTAAAGAGCGAGAGAACGGTTTTTTTCGATAAAGGCTCTTAAGGCTGGAATCATATAAATATCATCTAAATTATAGTCTAGAAAACTAGTTGCAAGAATTTTTAATCGATGTTCAATTGGTTTCATTTTATTAACGACGATTACAGTTTCATCTTTCACAATACAAATTCCTCCAGTGAAATTCCCTTTCCCTTTTATTATTTTCACACCAAGTCGTTGGCCTAATTCTTCAAATTCAGAATAAAGTTTTTCTTTTTTCATCAGGTTAGTTCTTGATTACCACTATTTTTCAAAAAATCGACTAATTCTTTTACATCTTCAACTTTATCGCGGGGAACCACCAATGTAGCATCTTCAGTATTAACCACAACCAAATTACTAGCGCCTATGACCGCTGTAAATTTTCCATTGGATTGAATTAGATTATTTTTTCCATTTAACACCTTCCCATTCCCTCGGATGATATTACCATCATCATTGGAATTCAACACATCATATAATGCGTCCCAGGATCCAATATCATTCCATTTGAAATCACCACTCACCCCATAAATATTTTTTGCTTTTTCAAAGAGCCCATAATCGATGGATTCTGGCTCTATTAAATCCCATTGATCTTGAAATGATTCACCTTTTTGAAGCCGTGGCGCAATTTGATTGAGCGATTCCATCAACTCGGGCATATATAAATCCATCGCAGATAAAAATGTGCTCACCTTCCAAAAAAACATACCTGCATTCCAAAAAAAATCTCCGCTAGCTACAAATCGTTTTGCCAGATCTTTGTGAGGTTTTTCAGCGAATGATTTCACCCGATGGGCTCCCGGATGAACTTCTTCATCGGAATCATCAAATTGTATATATCCATAAGCAGTAGAAGGACTTGTGGGTGGAATACCAATTGTTACCAAATTGTCACCTTTTTTTGCTAGATGATCTGCTGTATTTAGAGCTTTTTCAAAAGCACCGTGTCCAACAATTAAGTGGTCTGCTGGGAAAACACCCATGACGGTATCTGGTTCAGTTAAACCAAGTAGCGCTCCAACTAGTCCAATGGCTGGAGCAGTATTTTTACCCGAAGGCTCAGCAATGATATTTTCTGGTTTTACGCCCGAAATTTCTTTGATGACACTATCTTTAAGGTCTTTTCGAGTAATAATATAGATATCCGTTACTTTTTCAATCTTAAGAAGGCGATCTACTGTCATTTGCAACATTGACTGATTCCCAACAATTTTCAAAAATTGTTTCGGTCTGTTGTATCGGCTATAAGGCCAAAATCGGGTACCACTACCTCCCGCAAGAATTACACATTTCATTTACGGATGCTCCTCCAATTCTATAGAATCTAGTTCAAGATCCCAGTTAGTTCGAATATTGACCGTGTCAGGATAAGTATAAAACCATTCAGATGGTTTATATGGGTGTACTCTTCCGTAAGAGTACCGATCATTACCATCTGAATCTTGAAAAAAGAATAAAGAATAATTTCCTTCAGGTAACTTTATCATATTAAAATTTCCAACCAAATTTACAATAGATCTAAATACGCGGGGTTCTTTTTCCATTGAAGCAATTTCGGCAACAATTTTCGAAGACAATTTTTCTGATGATGATCCTATAAGTCTGCCATATCCCTGATAATCAGAAGTTTTAAAGGAAATAGTTTTTACTGAATCTTTGAGTGTTTGTCCAAAAATTGGATGAATTTCATCACGAAGCAATAAAATTTTATAGGAGGTTCTAGGTGTCCAGTTTTCCAATGGTATAATTGTTGAATGTAATGGCGTAATCCATGCGGAATTGAAAGGAATAGAAATCGAATCTTGCATCAATGCAAATGAATTCTGGCTTTTCTCAGAGTCAATCAAATTTGAAAAAATAATTTCAATTGGAATGATATTATCTTCTTCGATTGAAAGCACAAAATTCTTGGTGGGTGCTTTTATCGAGAGATTTGTCGTATCAATAGATGTATCTACTCTTAATTTAATCAATCCAGAATCTATAATGGTTTCTTCGCCTTGCATTATTCCATTTGTCAAGATAGTGACATATTGATTTTTTTCTAAATCTGAAAAAGTAAGGTGCAGTTTCGTTCCATCTAATATATTCAGAAATTGACTTGGCTGATGTATTGATGAATCTTCATAAATTGCATGTATTTTTATAGCTGATTCCCATTCTGTAATATTATCTGAGAAAGAAATGGTACTCCAATTTCCAGTTTCCCATTCTGCTTGATTCATCTTGATTCCGCCCATGTTATTTGGGATTCGAATATTTTGTCCGGTGATTTCTTTTGAATCGCCAATTTGAATTAATGGATTCCATGGTAATCCATACACAGTCCTATCTGAAGAAATAGGCGAACCTGATGCAGATCGATCCACTGCTATTAATCGATAATTACCATCTGATAAATATCGAAATTTATACTTTCCACTATCAGAAGCATCCACCACATAATCTGGGATACGTTGATAAAATTCTATTAAATCCTTTTCATTTTGAACCTTCCAAAGATGGACTGAAGAGGATTTATCATAAGTTACAGTTCCAGAAATTTCCCCTTTGTCAATTTCATCACCCGTTGTGAAAGCAACTTGAATTCCCTGTGCGAGAGCAACCTTATGTTCATCTTTTAAGGTTCTGTCAATGGATATTATATAAGTTTGGTTTTCAATTAGGGTATCCGGGAATTCCACAAAAATTCGTCTACCTTTATAAATGATTTTGGGTTCTTCAGGCAGTGTCGGTAATACATGAATAGCTTTTTCTACAGTGTTGGCATCTACAAATTCTGAAAATATAAGTTCTACTCGCTTATCTTTAAAATGGATGGACCCGCCACTTGGAATAGTCTGAATCAATTCCGGAGGCGTTTCGTCCTTGGGCCCACCCGAAGGACCCTGAATTGCAGCACAAGAATACACAAGTATAAGTGTTATAATTGATAGAGTTTTATTTAAATAATGTATTTTGAAATCCAATTTAAATATTTTGCAATTCCAAATTTACAGGAATCTCTTTATTAAATGTCATATCAGTTTCTGATACATTTAATGTAATACACCATATCTTTACTCCTGCATTATTTGCTTTCAATACAGCATTCGCTAGTTTAGGGTCTCGTTCCCACATAGGGCGAAAAGAAACAGCATCTGGCCTCTGACATACAAACAATATTCCGGCTCCTTTTCCTTCTTCAACTAGTTTTTTTAATGCCAAAGCATGTTTGGTTCCACGATCTGTTATAGCATCCGGGAATTGTGCTACACCATTTTCCACAAAAGTAACCGATTTAACTTCTAAATAAAAATCAGCTCCAGTTGAATCTTTTAATAAAAAATCAAACCGGTGCCTACCAACTGCTATTTCCGGCCGTACAAGTGAGTAATCCTTAAATATCGGAATTTCATTTTTTTCCAAAGCTTCCTTTACAAACCTATTTGGTAATGCAGAAACTAATGAGATTAATTGTCCTTCATGATTCACCATAATAGTAGAATATTTTGTTTTTCTTATTGAATTTTTTGGTGCTGCTCTAGCCAAAAGGTTTGCTCCGGGAAATAACAATTCTTTGAGTCTGCCGGGATCAGGTAGATGACTTCGATGAATTTCATCATCAATTTTAATCATCGTGATAAAACGGTTGGGCCGTTCAACAAATATTGCAGGAATAAGGGGTCCTTCGATTTTCATGGAATAATCAGCATAGAATAGGGTGAAGTTTATTCATGAATGAACCTATTATCACTCCCAATATTCCCATTCTCTAAACTTGTCTAAAAGAAAGGGAATCAATTAATGTTTCTCCATTTCTACGAGTTTTACGATAGAAACTGCTTCAAATGAAAGCAATAATTAAAACAGAATATTATTTTGTATTATATAATATTTACCATATTTTATACTATATTATTTTAACTTTATAGAATTATTAAATGAATATTGACCATAAAGACAGGCGACTATTAGAAGCACTTCAATCAAATAGTCGGACAACCAATGCTGAATTGGCTAAACAAGTTGGGCTTTCACCGTCCAGTACATTAGAACGAGTAAAAAAACTAGAAGCCAGTGGAATCATTGATCGTTACATCACACTTTTGAATCCACGAAAAGCTGGGTATACCTGTTTTACATTTGTGGAAGTCAAACTCGCTCGGCATGGTGAAACACCGGTTGAAGATTTTTTCAAATCCATCGCTAATATGTCTGAAGTCTTAGAATGCCACCACATCACAGGGGAAGCAGACTTTCTCTTGAAAGTGGCAACTAAAGATATTCCAGCTTATGAAGAACTTATTCTCCATCAACTTTCAGCTTTGCCAAACGTTCAGAATATGAAAACATCCGTTATTCTTTCAACTTTTAAGCATGAAACAAAACTGGTAGTTTGACCATGGCGCTTGTTCCATCTTATATCCAACGACTGGCGAATTACAAGCCCGGCAAACCCATTGCGGAAGCACAACGAGAACTTGGAATTCAAAATTTCATAAAGCTTGCTTCCAATGAAAATCCTTTGGGATCTTCTCCAAAAGGATTGGCTGCTATTCAGCATTCACTGACAAATCTCCATCGCTACCCCGATGCCACCGGATATGAACTCCGCACTAAACTGGCCAACCGATTCAATATAAAAATAGACAATGTAGTCTTGGGCTCCGGATCGGAAGGGATTATGTCCACCATCATGCGGACATTTTTACTCAGCGATGATGAGCTCATCAGCGCCGCCAATTCGTTCATCGGATTTCGTGTATTGGCCAATGCTTCGGGAAGGCGCGTCCATTGGGTTCCAATGAAAAACTATCGTTACGACTTGGAAGCCATGGCAGACAAAATCACCGATTACACCAAAATCATTTATATTGCCAATCCGGATAATCCCATGGGCACCACCATCACTCGTCAAGAATTTGATGAATTTTATAAACATGTTCCGGAGCGGGTGCTCATTATTTTGGATGAAGCCTATTACGAATTCGCCAAAGATTCACCGAATTATCCCGATTCCATGAGCTACCGTTATGATAATGTGATCACTCTACGAACTTTTTCCAAAGCTTACGGTTTGGCCGGCGCCCGGATCGGCTATGGATTTGCCCATGATTCATTGATCCAAAATTTAATGAAAGTAAAAGTGCCTTTTGAGCCATCACTCACTGCCCAAGTTGCAGGGTTGGCTGCTTTGGATGATGAAGTATTTTTAGCTGAAACATTGCAAGTAAATGAAAAAGGTATGAACTTTTTAAAACAGGAATTCGATGCCCTCAATATTCATCAAGTCCCTTCCGAAGCCAATTTTATTACCACTGTTTGGGACAGTGAAGAAAAAGCATCACAATTGACACAATCCCTTTTAGAAAATGGTGTCATTGTACGCCAACTTACTGGATTCGGGTGGCCAAACTGCATCCGTATTTCTGTGGGACTGGAATCAGAAAATCAAAAATTTATTGAAAGTTTAAAGGATATATTATGAATGAACTTAACTACTCAATAAATGGCTTTGACCATTGCGAACTGTATGTGAGTAATGCCAAACAAACAGCCCATTATTACCGTACCACTATGGGATTCCAGCCTGTGGCCTATCGTGGGTTGGAAACAGGAAATAGAGAAAGTGTTAGTTACGTTTTGAATCAGAACCGAATTAATTTGGTTATCACATCGCCATTGGAAAAGAGCACAAAGATTGGTGCCCATATTGATCGCCATGGGGATGGCATGAAAGATGTCGCATTTACAGTGGATGATTCTGAATTAGCCTGGAAAACATCACTTGAGCGTGGAGCCAAAAGCGCTATGGAGCCAAAAGAAATAAAAGATGGCGATGGCGAAGCAGTTGTCTCCGCTATTGAAACTTTTGGAGATACAATTCACACATTTGTAGAACGAAAAAATTATAATGGTTCTTTCCTCCCCGGATTTGAGACCAACGATCTAGGACTCAAATCTAATTCCACAGGACTGGTGCACATTGACCATGTAGTTGGGAATCAACCAGATGGCGGAATGCACCCAGTCTGTGATTTTTATGAAAAAGTATTCGGCTGGCATCGATTTTGGAGTGTGGATGATAAAGACATTAATACCAAATATTCAGCCCTGCGATCCATTGTCATGGCAAATGATAATGAGATTATAAAAATGCCAATCAATGAGCCAGCGGACGGTCTCAGAAAATCCCAAATTCAGGAGTATATCGATTATTATGATACGGGCGGCATTCAGCACCTTGCCCTGTCCACGAAGGATATTGTTTCTACAGTGCGCATGATGCAAGCCAACGGTGTAGATTTTTTGCCCACGCCCAAGACCTACTATGATACTTTGACTGATTGGGTTGGCCCCATCGATGAAGATATTGAAACGTTGGCGGAATTGGGCATCCTAGTGGATGTGGATGAGAAAGGATATATGCTCCAAATTTTTACGCAACCCTTACAAGATCGCCCCACCCTTTTCTTTGAAGTCATCCAGAGAAAGGGCTCTAACAGTTTTGGGAAAGGAAATTTTAAAGCTTTATTTGAATCAATTGAAAAAGAACAAGAAAAAAGAGGAAATTTGTAAATGAAATTTGTAACCTACATGCTAGATGGCAGTACACAACCGAGATTCGGATTTAAAAAAAATGAAAACATTATTGATGTAATTCGTGCAGCCATTTGGGCAAAAGAAACCCATGCCGATCTCAGCTTTCTAGAGATCCCTTCTACTTTAAAAAAAGCATTGGAGAATTGGGATATAAACTTTCTAAAATTAAAAAATTTAGATGCTTCCTTACCTGAGATGAATATTCAATCTCATTCTGGTGGTGGGAAACCCATCGCTGTTTTAGAAGATGAAGTTCGATTGTTTTCACCAATTCCAAATCCCCAATCTTTTCGAGATTTTTATGCTTTTGAACAACACGTTCGTTCAGCGCGAAAACTCCGGGGATTGGACATGCATCCCGATTGGTTCAAAATTCCTATTTTCTATTTTTCAAATGCTGCAGCGCTGTATGGACATGGTGAAGATATCCCTTACCCACGTGGCACAGAAGAATTAGATTTTGAATTGGAATTTTCTGTAGTGGTTGCCAATGGCGGTTCAAATATCGCTCAAGAAGATGCAGACAGCTATATTGCCGGTTACATGATTTGCAATGATTGGTCCGCCCGGGATCTACAGAGAGAAGAAATGGCCATGAGTCTTGGACCCGCAAAAGGTAAAGATTTTGCATCAAGTTTCGGCCCCTATATGGTTACTCCGGACGAATTGGAAGACGCCTGGGACGATAATGGCAAACTCCATCTCCGCATGACCTGTCAAGTAAACGGAAAACTCATTT
>CAWVTW010000025.1:0-15757 GCA_963933175.1 uncultured bacterium | reverse complement strand
TGGATTCAACTTGGGCAAAAATATCCGATATTGTTTCCTTGAATTTTACCGCTAGTGAAGGTCTTTCTTCTGTGACGCCGGTTTTGTTTTCCGATTCTTTGATAGGGATACCTGAAAACGCAGGATCAAGTTGGACAGTTACTAAAACAATTCTATCCGATAATGCTGAAGGTGTAATTCCCTTTTTTATCACTTATAATGATACCGCGGGCAATGATGGTGATCAGGTTTTATCATCCACAGATGGTAGGTCCGTTACATTGGACAAAACAAATCCAACGATCATGAGCCTTCTGGAAGGGAATGAAGGTCTGGACATTAATTATTATAATCAGGCAGATTCAATCACGCTTTATTGGTCCCAGTTTGATTCCCTTGCTGGCGTGAAAGATGCTTATGTGGGACTGGGCACCGATTCAAATTTGACAGATGTGTTGGATTGGACACTTTCTAATCAAAGTTCAGCAGCAGGGTTAGGCGGATTAAGTTTATCCAATGACGGTATTTACTATGGTGCTGTATTTGTGCGGGATTCTGCGGGGAACCACTCAGATACTTTATGGGGAAACAGTATTTACATTGATACACAAAATCCAGATACTGGATCTGTAATAGATGCCTATTGGGTAATGGATCTGGATTATGCCATTGATTCCACTCGACTCAGTTATATTTGGTCAAATTTTACAGATAATACAGAAATTGATTATTTTGAAATTGCTATAGGGACAGAAGACGATACAACCAATGTAATGAATTGGTTGCGTTCAGATAGTACAGACAGCATGACAGTTACAGGATTGAATTTAGTCCGGGATACATTGTACTATTCGTATATCCGTGCCTTTGATCTGGCAACCAATAAATCTTTAGCCGCACGAACAGATGGCATTTATTTTGATGATAGTTTTCCGGTTGTAAATAAAATCACACCGAATGTTATTTCGGATTCTGCCGGATTTTTATCTGTTCTAGCTAATGATACACTTACAATCAAATTCAATCGGCCTATTTATGTGTATGGATTATCTGTGAATTCCAATGTTGATTCAAATTTTACAGTATCACATGAATACGGTGATTCTATCATCACAGTTATTTGGACTGACACTCTGGCAAGTTATGATACATTAACGGTTATCGTGGATAGTGCGGTGGCTTACAACACGCTTTGGCTGACGGATACGCTCCATTTTTATTCCAAACTATGGGCTGATTTGAATAATGATTACGACATTACCGTAGAAGATATTCTCACTTTTAATCAAACTTGGCCTGAAACAGATCTAGGTCCTTTTGAAGATAATCCTCCTCATGTTCGCCCTCAACCTGATGGCGAAGCGAACCTCTTAGATCTTGCTGCGTTTGGGAAAATGTGGCACTGGAAATATTTCAACTTGGAATTTGATACAACCTTAATTGCGGCACGATCAACGGAGGGATTGAAAATTATTGCCCAAGGATCTAAAGCAAATATCACAATACCTAAAGATGTAGCCATGGCAGAGATCCTGATAGGAGAATCAAATTTGGATATTGAAAAGATGCATTTTGTGAATCCATCCGGATCTGCATTCATGTTCACATCTTCAGATACAGCACATGGATTAATACAATTTTCTATGGCAGACCATCGAGGATTTGATTCCACACTTACATTAATTATTCCAGAAACAGAACAGGAATATTTTCAAGCGCAGATTCAATACAAATTCATGGATATTACCGGCGTAACCTTGGCCGATGGAATTGCATCCGTTGATGTGGAAATCCTTCCAGACAAATTCATGGTTTATAATAATTATCCGAATCCGTTTAACCCGATTACTGCAATCAATTATGATTTACCCGAAGTAAGAGATGTCAATATTATCATTTATGATTTACTAGGGAGAACAATTCGTCATTTAGACCTAAATAAGGTTAAAGCTGGTCGACACAAATTTGTCTGGCACGGAACAAATGATTTTGGGAAACGGGTCAGTACGGGAATTTATTTTTTACAAATTACTGCTGGGCAGGACATTCAGACCCAGAAAATGCTTTTGTTAAAGTGATGGGGGAAACAACGGGATCAGGATAGACATAACACCATTAATTACGAACTGAACTGCAATCACCATTAAAACTAATCCCATTAATCTTTGAATAACTCTGATGCCGGTATAACCCAGTGCTTTCATCAGAAGGTCACCATTTCTTAAAATGAGATACACCACTGTGAGGACTAGGAAAATAGATACACCCAATGTTGCATAGCTATAGATTTCCGGCGTTTGACTGGATAATAACATGGATGCGGTAATGGCGCCTGGTCCTGCAATTAAAGGGATTCCGATAGGACTGATAGCTAAATCATCACTTTCCTGAGATTCTTCACGTTCCATAGGTGTGGTTCTGGAACGCCCAATTTTTGCTTCAGACATTCGAAAGCCACTTCTAAAAAATAAAATACCACCCATAATTTGAAATGCTTCTATTGTGATCCCAAAAATGTTAAAAATCACGGAGCCCAAAATCGAAAAAATAATAAGTGTAACAAAAGCAGTTAAGGATCCTTTCCATGCAATGTTTATTTTTTCTTCCTTTGAGAATCGCTCTGTCATCACCAATAAAATGGGTGCTATTCCGACTGGATTGATGAGCGTGAAAAATGTAGTAAGACAAAGAATGAAAAACTGAATTTCAGAATGAATGAAATCGATCATTACATGCGTTCGGGCGCTGTGAGCCCCAGTATCTTCAGTCCATTCCCCATGATAACTTTTACCGATGTGATGAGTGCCAACCGAGCGTTTGAAAGTGCTTTATCTTCTGTAATCACATGACATTGTCCATAAAATTTATGGAATCGTGTAGCCAATTCTTGAAGGGAGTTAGCAATAATTTGTGGTTCCAGGTTTTCGAAAGTTAGTTCCATGATTTCTGGAAATCGTACCATGTGCTGGATTAAATTAATTTCTTCTGGATGAGATAAAAGTGTAGAATCAAAATCATCTCCTAATTCTAATCCTGATTCTTGCCCATGTTTAATAATATTACAGATTCGTGCGTGGGCATATTGCAGGTAAAAGACAGGATTCTTATCAGATTGATCAGTCGCCAGTTCTAAGTCAAAATCGAGATGTGTGTTCATGCTTCGCATAATAAAAAAGTAGCGTACAACATCTATACCTACCTCATTCACCAGCTCATCCATCGTCACAAAATTGGCTTCTCGGGTGGACATTTTTATTTTTTCGCCACCTCGGAGTAATGTTACAAATTGGTAAAGTAGCACTCTGATTTGATCCGTTTTCAGTCCTAGTGATTCCAGAGCTAAAAGTACATCCGGATATGTGTCTGCATGATCAGCTCCAAAAATATCAATAATGAGATCAAAGCCACGGTTGATTTTGTCGCGATGATAAGCCGTATCCGGTACACGGTAGGTAGGCTCGCCTGTGCTTTTGATGTAGACACGGTCCTGATCCTTTCCAAGTGCAGTTGCTCTAAACCACGTGGCACCCTCCTTATCATAGATCAGATCTTTGTCTCGTAATTCGCTTAGGAGTTTGTCAATTTCACCATTTTCGTAGAATGTTTTTTCATTGGTGAATTGGTCAAAATGGACCCCAAGATTAAGAAGACTTTTTTTAATGTCTTCAAAAATAGATTTTTCCGCTTTTTCTTTAAAACTTGAATCCCCTGCGCTGAGATCGACTCCCAGGTCATCGAGAATGGTCTGGGCAATATCTTTAATATAAGTGCCCTTATATCCATCATCAGGAAATTCAAATTCCTTACCTAAAATCTCAAAATATCTTGCTTCAACAGATTGGCCAAGAATTCGCATTTGCCGACCTGCATCATTAAAATAATATTCACGCGTTACATCAAATCCGTGCCATTCTAAAATATTTGAAACTGTATCGCCGAGAACTGCGTTTCGGCCATGACCCACCGTAAGAGGCCCAGTTGGATTTGCGCTAACGAATTCAACGTTGGCTGTTTTTCCCGCACCCAAGCCGCCTTTGCCAAAAGAGTCATCTTCATCCAAAATGGTTTTTACTTTGGATTGATAAAAGGATTCGTCTACTTTAAAATTGATAAACCCGGGGAGTGTAACCGTAATCTCTGAAATATGATGCGGCAAATTTTTATTTAATTCTTTGGCAATGGATTGAGCAATCTCTAAAGGAGGCTTCTTGAGATTCTGTGTGAGTAAAAGAGAAATATTAGTGGATAAATCTCCAAATTCCGGGTTTTTTGGCGGTGCTAATGAGAACTCTTTTTCCGGATAGGCAAGAGATGTAAGAGAAGTGGATACTGCGTTAATGATCTGTTGTTTCAGTGTCTTCATCTATGAATTCTGTTATGGGAGCATCAGCCCACAATTTTTCAATATTATAATAATCTCTTTCCTCTTTTTTAAAGACATGAACCACCACGTCGAAATAATCCAAGAGTATCCAATTTGAATTTTCATATCCTTCAAGATAATGGGGCTTGTGTGGAGTACCTCTCCTGATATTATCGGCAATAGCTTTGACCTGAGGCTCTGAGTCACCTGAGCAAATAAGAAAAAAATCAGTGACTGAAGAAAGACCACGAACATCCATTGCAACCAATTCTATCGCTTTTTTTTCAAGCGCTAGGTGGACGATCTGTTTTAGGAGATGCTGGTCGGAAACAAAGTCCGGTGCAGAGTCGGACATTTATTGAACTTTAGAAATAAAATCAGAAATTGCGGTGAAATTAGTAATGTCTTTTCCAAGGATTACTGTCACATCAACGCCTAGGGATTCATCAGGAACGGTCATAATATGGGTTTTATCATCCATAGCGAGACCAAAAGATTTTGAAACAGCTTTCAAACTTTCTACATTTTCGTTCCGACTGATGATCACTGTATTTGGGTAATCATGATGATCCGCATTATCGGAACGAACCACATCCACATGATTAGCGCGAAGAAAATCTGCAGTTCGTGCGGCTATACCCTTTAAACCACAACCGTTTAAGACTTCAACTTTAATATTCTGAATTGGATTTTTCTGGTAAACATCAACAGCAAGAGGCCGAGGATCTATCTTTGGAAAGGTGACCTCAATGGGGATACCGGTATGGGTTACGTTACGGGAGAATGAATAAATGAATCCCAGAAGTAAAACGCCAACAATGCCGATTGCAGCGTTCAGGGTCATGCTTTGGGATTGGGACTTTTTTTTGCGGTGGAGACCTTTTTTTCTTGCCACTTACTTAATGTACCTCGGGTTGAAGGGTGAATTGGTTTGGTATCTTTGATAGTGTGGGATGTTCTGGAACCGGAGTTGCAGGAACGAATTTTTCGTGGGTTGGTAGGTAATACCCGCATCATAAGCCACATCTAGGTGATTCAAAAGTGCACCATTTTGTTCGAATGGCAACTGTGTTTTATAAAGTGTCACATTTGCATCCAATTTCAAATTGTCCATAGCCATATAGGTGATGCGGTTGGTAAATCCTGCAGTGGAAACGGATTGCCCGCCCATAGACATCATTGACATCGTAAAGCCGTGACTCATATTAAACCGTACTGGATCAAATAATGAAAGGGATGGCTGGGCATCCAATTCACCATTTAGATTAGTGGGCAATGTTTGGATTGGTACATCCATGCGAAATTGGGCCAGGATAAATCCTGATAGAAAAATTAAGTTAATAAGATGTTTTAAAATATGTCTCATGGAATATTCAATTTAATACAGATATATTTGTTCCAAAATAGAAGAGGTTAAAATAATTAAAATAATTAATTAAATGCTTTATCAATCACTGCCCCGCCCAAGCAAGTATTCTCACTATAAAATACAACCGATTGTCCCGGTGCAATTGCGAAAGGTGGCTCTTCAAATTCAACGGATATTTCGGTATCATTTAAATCGGTAATCCTACAAGGTGAATCTTTCGCCCGGTAGCGAATTTTGGCATTCAAGTTGACAAACTCAGGTGCTACACCCGAGATCCAATGGATTCTAGATGCTGTAAGGCATTTTTGATAAAGTCCCTCATGGTCATGTCCTTGTCCAACGATCAATTCATTATTTGACAGATCCTTATCCAATACATACCAAGCCCCTTTACCATTACCGTGTCCGCCGCCAATTCCCAATCCTTTCCGTTGGCCCAGAGTATAATACATAAGCCCGTCGTGGTCACCTACTTTTATACCTTTGGGTGTGACCATGATACCAGGTTGGGCTGGAATATATTGCTGAAGGAATTCTTTAAAATCACGTTCTCCAATAAAACAAATCCCAACACTGTCTTTTTTATCGAAATTATCAAATCCTAATTTTGCCGCTCTCTCACGGACATTTGATTTTTTCAAGTCACCAATGGGAAAAAGTGCGCTGGAGATCTGTTCCTGATTTAAGCCATATAAAAAGTAACTTTGGTCTTTTTCCAGATCCAGACCCTTTAATAATTGAACCCTTCCATCCCTTTCTTTACTGCGGACATAATGTCCTGTAGCAATTTTGTCTGCTCCCAGATCTTTAGCAAAATTTAGGAATTCTTTGAACTTGATTTCCGTATTGCATAAAATATCCGGATTGGGTGTTCGACCTGATCTGTATTCATCTAAAAAATGTTGAAAGACGCGATCCCAATATTCTTTTGCAAAATTCACAGATCGCAATGGTATACCCAAAGTATCACAAACTTGGAGCGCATCTTTATAATCTTCTTCGGCGTTGCAATATTCAGAATCTTCTTCCCAGTTTTTCATGAACAATCCTTCAACATCATGGCCCTGTTCAACAAGAATAGATGCAGCGACAGCACTATCAACGCCTCCACTCATCCCAACAGTGATATGTCCCATCAGCCGGTGAGAATAGTTTTTAGCTCGAAAAGAAGCAGGTCCACTTGCTCGGATGTATTAGATGCGCCAAAGCTGAAACGAAGTGTAGAAATATTGGTTTCATCGTTTACACCCATTTCGGAAAGAACCCTTGAAGGTTTTACATTTCCAGTTCCGCAAGCGGATCCACTTGAAACAGCGAAATTTGCACGATCCAATTTTGCCATGAGAATATCGGAACGATAACCGGGGAAAGAAACACACACAAGTCCTGGAAGTTTGTTGTTAGCATCACCATTGAAAATGGCATTTGGAAAAATTGTTTTGAGTTCTGATTTAAAATAAGCCTCAAATAATGCTAATTCATTAATATGATGATCCAATTGGTTTGTTACCAATTCTGCTGCTAATCCCATGCCGGCAATAGATGCGGTATTCTCGGTCCCGGCACGGAGTCCTTTTTCTTGCCCACCTCCAATCATGAGAGAAGAAAGAGAATCCTTATTTTTGAAATAGAGGATTCCTATTCCTTTGGGACCATAAAACTTGTGAGCAGAAAGGCTTAAATAATCCACGCCAAGGTCATTGACATCCACTGGCATTTTCCCCAGACACTGAACTGCATCGGAATGAACAAGGATATTCTTTTCATGCGCTAATGTTACAATCTCTTTTATTGGTTGAATTGTACCCATTTCATTGTTAGCCAGCATAATTGAAATGAGGCCAGTATTTTCTTGAATTGCGGATTTAACATCCGCAATGGAAATTTGCCCATTTTTATTCACAGTCACCAGATCGTGGTGAATTCCATGAACTTCCATTTCAGAAAGGACTTTTAAGACAGCCGGGTGTTCAATCGTATCGGAGACCACATGTATATTATTTTGATTTAATAACGACCAAAATACCTGGTTATTCGCTTCAGTACCGCCGCTTGTGAAAATAATTTGATTTGGAGTTGTACCAATAGCTTTTGCCACCTGTTTCCGGGCAGTCTCAATGAGTGATCGGGCTTTTCTTCCCTGGGAATGAACGCTGGATGGATTGCCATATACATCTTTTTGGATTGAATGCATGAGATCCAAAACATCAGGGTGGATAGGAGTGGTTGCACTATGATCGAAATAATACATTTGAACAATAAATTAGCCGTGAAAATTACGACTTGAGAATAGGAGAATCTGACCTAAAGGTCGTTTCGAATCGATGCGTATTTAATAGTTGATTGGAGATTTGTGAAGAATGGTGGTTTCCGTTCTTCCAATCGTTGTGATGTGGTTTTATAATCATATTCATACCGATTTAGATCCCAAATAAAATCATCTTCAGTCACAGTAAGAAATGCAACAGACCCACGCTGATCACGATCAAATGGGAGGCCGGTTGCTCCTTGACACAAAATAGTGAGATTATCTATAATCTGATGTCTTTGTACATGAACATGTCCATGAATAAATATAACTTTTTCTATTTCAGGATTAGCCTTGATCACACGGTCCTTCCAATTAATTGCTTCTGATACAGATGGCGGGTTATCATCTCGTTTATACCATGCATGAGTGAATTCAACCAATATTGTTCCAATAATTTCCCGATGTGCAATTTTCATAGCTTCACAAAAATCACGTCCATCTTGCCCTAATTTATCAGCAGTCCACTTTTCATTTTGAACGATGGCTTGACAAAGAGGATCATATGGGTCCATTCCTTCAAGAGAAGGCAATTCATCTTCCCAAAGTTTTTCCAAAAGATATCGATCGTGGTTCCCTCGGATGAAAATACAATTAGGGATAGTTTTTAGCATCTCAAGTGTCTTTTCAGGTTCCGGACCTAAGGCAAAACAATCCCCAAGGCAGATGATTTGATCTACGTCGTCTCTTTGATCAATAAGAGACAAAGCATGAATCAACGATGACAGATTTGAATGAATATCAGTTATAATGGCAAAAGTTTTTGTTACCATAGTCGTCAAATATACATTTTTGAGATTTTAACGAGCAAGATATTTCTAAAGATTTTACAGATTTACATATTGAGAGGGTTTCTGATCAGGTGTAAACTCTCAGCTCATTTATTTAGCTTTTTAATTAAATCAAACCCACAATTATTAGATTATCATATGGAACCCAAAGTTTACGGAATTGGAAATCCGCTCATCGATGTTGTGATTTCTTCAACGGATAAAGATTTAAAAAATTTAGAATTGAGTAAGGGTGTTATGCATCTTGTAGATGAGAATCGGCAATCAGAAATCATTCAATATTTTAAAAAGTCTACTCCACAATACCTTCCTGGTGGATCAGCGCCAAATACTCTCCTAGCTTGCGCAGGCCTCGGAATACCGTCTTTGATTGCCGGGAAAATAGGCCATGATGAATTTGGTAATATTTATCAGGAACAGGCTGATCGATACGGTGTGGTTTCAGGACTCGTGAGAGGCGATGGCCCAACTGGATCAAGTATTATTCTTGTTACGCCTGATGGTGAAAGAACCATGAATACACATCTTGGGATGTGCCGTGAATATTCCCCAGAAGATATAGATGAGAAAAAATTGGCTCATTCAACTTTCTTTTATTTTACAGGATATATGTGGGATACCGATTCCCAAAAGGCAGCTATTATAAAAGCCATTTCTATTGCAAAGGAGAATAATGTTCAAATTGTTTTTGATGTGGCAGACCCCTTTGCAGTTGATAGAAACAAGGATGAATTTTTAATTATGATTGAGCACGATGTGGATGTTCTTTTTGCAAATTACGCTGAACTTGCCATTTTGTTTGATTCGGAAAATGTTGATTCATCGACAGAAGAATTAATGAAAATTGTACATCGTGCAGGAATCAAACTTGGGAAAAAAGGTTCCTTAGTATTGGATGATGGGAAAAAATATCACCTGCCACCGCAACCCATTTCAGCAATTGATTCCACTGGTGCAGGTGATATGTATGCAGCCGGATTTTTAACAGCACTATCCAAAGGATATTCTACTAAAAGAGCCGGTGAGATTGGAGGATTATTGGCTGAAGAAATTATTCAGCAATCGGGTGCGCAATTTGGTATTGATAAAATAAATTTCTTAAGAATAAATTTTTTCAAATAAAAAAATACAACTATTAATTAATAAATATCCCCTAATAACCCTATTTACACAATCCCTTGGAAGCATAATCCGAATTCAGGTAAGTTTGGTGGCTTTAATCGTTTATTTATTGAGGAAAATATGCTAACTAAAAAATCAATATTTCTGGCAATACTTTTCACGCTTTCCATGATAATGGTAGCTTGTTCAAGCCAGGAATACACCACTGCCAAATTGGCGATCCAACAATCTGATTTTGCAAAAGCGGCAGAATGGTTACCCAAAGCCATGGCGGTTGAACCTGATAATCCTGAAATCCCAGTTGTCCTAGGTTTGGAGATCCATGCACAGGATGGCGATTGGAAAAATATGGTTGCTATGTTCGATAAAGCCATGGCGATTGATCCGGATAAAGAGATAGAAGTCCGTGGATCATTTATCTCTGTAAAAGATGCCGTTGCCAATTATTTAGAATTTTACTGGGCTAAGGAATTCAATGTAGGTGTAGAACAATTCAAGAAGATTCAGGATGATCCGGATAATAAACCCCAATACCTTGAAACGGCCATCTCTCATTTCCAAAATGCAGCTATCATTAATCCCACAGATGCGAATACACATGCGACCCTTGCGAAATGTTATTTTGATGTTGGAGATAAAGAAGCAGCAAAAAATGCGGCCTTAACTGCCGTTGAAAAAAATCCAGAAAGTTTCGAAGCCAATTTTGGTGCAGGACAAATACTTATTCGTGCTGGTGCTTCTTCAGAAGATGTACTTCCTTACTATGAAAAAGCGACATCTATTAAGCCATCAAATAGCAAAGTTCTGCGCGAATTAGCAGGAACCTATTATGATTTAGGACAAAGGGAAAGATCTCTTGAAGTGTTTGAGAATGCAATTTCTAATGAAGATGATAAGATTGTAAAAGCGGATCTTTACTTTAACTTGGGTGTGATCCATAGCCAAATGCAAAACTTCGAAGAATCAGAAAAAGCATTTGATGAAGCTTTTTTTCTAAATGAAGATGATTTTGAAGCTGCATTAGGTATGGCTCGATCATACGAAGGTCTTGGTGATAATTATTTAAATGGGGCGGAAGGATTTGAAAAAGATCTGGATAAAAGTGCCCGGTGGTACCGCAAAGCAGAAAAGAAAATTAAATCTGTCATGATTATTGATATTGATAATAAAGGTACCTACCAGAAAACGCTGGAATTGATTCGGTATAAACGAGATGTAGCTGAAGGGAATTAAAAAAGTCAAAATTTGAAAGGTTAATATTCCAAATTTTGACCCTATCCTAGTTTTTTTCGCTTATTTAAATATTCTGTTAGACCAAGATCCAAGTTCTGATCAGTGAATATTGGTATATAATCAATCAGTTTATTTCGGCATTCTTTTTGATAGTAGTCCTGCAAATTCGAGACCAGATCCGTATAACTGGAGCGAATATGCCACGGTTCAGTGGTAATCTCTTCACCAGTCTCCATATCCAAAAATTTAGTACGTGTATTAAAATCAAAGTCAAATTCTTTTCTGTCCAAAATATGAAAAACGATCACTTCCTGTTTTTTATGACGAAAATGTTTTAGTCCATTCATGATCTCTTCAGGATTATCAAAAAGATCTGATATCAGTATAACCAATCCGCGCTTGTTAATCCGTTCCGCCATTTCATGAAGGACTGGTTCGATTTTTGTATCATTTCCTGCTTTTTCATCGTCCAATTGGGTCAGGATGGCATTCAAATGGCTTGATTTAGATTTAGGAGGAATAAATGAATCAATCTTTCCTGAAAACCGAACCAAGCCTGCAGCATCCTGTTGATTGATCATCAAATAGGATAATGCAGCAACGAGTGAATTGGCATAATTTAGTTTAGAAACTGAACCACTAGAATAAAGCATGGATCGGCTCGTATCCAAAATAAGATGAGCCCGGAGATTGGTTTCTTCTTCATACCGCTTTACATACATACGATCTGTTTTGCCATATAATTTCCAATCAATATGCCGAATTTCATCTCCAGGGCCATAGGCACGGTGTTCAGCGAATTCAACTGAAAAACCATGATAAGGACTCCGATGCTGACCAATAATGTATCCTTCTACCACAAGCCGAGCCCTAAGTGCCATGGAATTGAGCATGGCAACCGTTTCTGGCTGAAGATATTTTCTTTTGTCTGTAGTTGCCGCCATTTTATTCTGTGATAGCATCCAGAAGTTGTTTAAGGATATCTTCTATTTTTAGTCCTTCAGCTTCTGCATTAAAATTGGGCAGAACTCGGTGCCGAAGAATGGGTAAAGTCAGGTCTCGAATATCATTAATATTAGGTGTGGGTCGTCCTTCCAAAACGGCTTTTGCTTTAGCACCCAATACTAAATATTGAGAAGCACGCGGGCCAGCACCCCAGTCAACAGAATGTCGGATGAAGTCCGGACAACCATCAGAATTCGGTCGTGTGGCCCTCACCAGTTTTACAGCATATTCCACAACGTTATCTGCCACAGGTACACGTCGAACAAGATCCTGATAGGAAGCAATTTCCTGTTTTGACATAATAGCTTGGACCAGCTGGGTTTCTGTTGAAGTCGTTTCCCGAACGATGGCAATTTCATCTGTAATGGATGGATAATCAATTTTCAGGTTAAACATGAATCGGTCTAACTGTGCTTCCGGCAAAGGGTAGGTTCCTTCCTGCTCTATAGGATTTTGGGTAGCTAAAACAAAGAAGGGTTCATCGAGATCGTATGTTTGTCCCCCGGTGGTGACTTTATGCTCTTGCATTGCTTCTAACAAAGCCGCTTGCGTTTTTGGTGGTGTCCTATTGATCTCATCAGCCAAAACGATATTAGCAAAAATGGGACCCTTGTAAAATCGAAATGAACGCTGTCCCGAATTGGGATCCACATCAATAAGTTCAGTGCCCGTGATATCGCTGGGCATGAGATCCGGTGTGAATTGAATGCGCTTGAAAGAAAGGTCTAACACATCCGATAATGTTTTGATGAGTAATGTTTTTGCCAATCCAGGAACGCCAACTAGGAGAGAGTGCCCCTTTGCCAAAAGCGCAATGAGCATATGATCCAGAATATCTTTTTGTCCTATAATAACCTTCCCGACTTCCTGAGAGAAGGTTTGTTTGGCTTCAGCTAGTTGTTCAAGGATAGCCAAATCTTGTTTTGTCTCTGTCATAAAATTTGTATTTGTTAACTGGTTGAAAAAAGGGGCAAAAGTTACCCAAATGGACTTGCCCTAAAAAGAAACAATCAACGCACTAAAATTAAAATAGTTTCTCATTGAAGATTCAGATATTGATTCGGAAATTCCAGTTCATGTCTGACACAGTGAAGTTAAAATATAAACCATTGATTGGCCAATCAATCCCTGATTTGGAGTCTTTTGCTGAATCCCAAGGGGAAAAACCATTCCGTGGACGACAACTCTTCGATTGGATATATCGCCAACAAGTGGATGATGTTTCCGCTATGACTGATCTTTCAAAATCGTTTCGGGAAAAACTTGCCCATGTTCCTATTCATCCGCTTAAAATAATAACCGGGGATGTGTCGGTTTCAAAACAAACACAGAAAATCCTTTTTGAATTATTGGATGGAAATTTGTTGGAATCTGTATTAATGAAAGAAGGAAACCGAATCACAGTTTGTTTATCTACGCAAGTGGGATGTGCTGTGGATTGCGATTTTTGCGCCACTGCAAAAATGGGATTTATCAAAAATCTTACTACAGGTGAAATTGTAGATCAATTTCTTCAACTCCAGAAAATGAGTGAACAAAAAATTACCAATGTGGTTTTTATGGGCATGGGTGAGCCCTTTCTAAATTATAAGAATTCCATTGCCGCAGCGGATCTTCTTCACCATTCCAAAGGAATTAATATGGCAGCTTGGCGTATCACCATTTCCACTGCGGGGGTTGTACCCAAGATCCGACAGTTTTCTGAAGAACAACAACCTTATAAACTAGCAGTGAGCTTGAATGGAACCACACAGAATCAACGATTAAAAACCATGCCGATTACCGAAACACATTCATTTTCAAATCTGATTAAAGCATCGAAAGATTATGCATACAATTCTCGCAATAGGATTACCTTTGAGTATGTGCTCATGGACGGGATCAATGATCGACCCAAAGATGCAGAACGGCTTATTCAATTATTGGGGTCGATTGAATGTAAGTTAAATATGATCCCCTATAATGAAATTGGTGATGTTTACAGGAGACCATCTGATGAAAAAATTGAAACATTTATGAAATCTCTGAAACAAGCACCTTTTCCGGTGACGGTCCGCTGGAGTAAGGGAACAGATATTGATGCCGGCTGCGGTCAACTGGTAACAAGTTCCACATAGAATTAAGCAGAGTTAAAAATATAAGAGAAATAATATGAATATTAGACCAGAGATTAAAGATATCGAAAAAAGTATTATTGATTGGCGGCGGGATTTCCACCAATATCCCGAATTGGGATTTGACGAACATCGCACATCCAAAATTATTGGTGAAGCCTTGAAAGGAATGGGGCTTATTCCACAAATGAATGTTGGGAAGACCGGTGTTACAGCGGATCTAACCTTCGGCGATGGTCCAACTATTGCACTGCGTGCAGATATGGATGCACTGCCTATGCAGGAAACCAGTGGATTGGATTTCTCATCTAAACACGATGGCGTGATGCACGCCTGCGGACATGATGGTCATATGGCTATGCTATTAGGAGCGGCTAAAGTACTCACTCAAAATGGGAATGGCTTCAATGGAACGGTCCGATTCATTTTTCAACCGGCGGAGGAAGGAGCAGGAGGCGCCAGATATATGATCGAAGACGGATGTTTAGATGGCGTTGATGAGATTTATGGTATTCATTTATGGAATTATCAACCCGTTGGAGAAGTAGGTATTACCGATGGCCCGGTTCTGGCTGCCGCCGATATGTTTGAAATTAAAATTAAAGGAATAGGCGGACATGGTGCAGCACCCCAGGGAACCATTGATGCTGTTGTTGTATCATCCCATTTGGTGCAGGCGCTCCAGACCATTGTGAGTCGGAATACAAATCCTCTTGAAAGTACCGTTGTTACAATTGGTACGATCAATGGTGGGCACAATTTCAATATAATAGCAGATGAGGTAACTTTATCCGGGACAGCACGGGCTTACACAGAAGAAAATCGAAATCTTATTAAAACACGTATGACGGAAATAATAGATGGTGTTGCCAAAACATTCGGAGCAGAAATATCCTTTGATTATGAAGATGGATATCCCCCAACCATCAATCATACAGACCCTGCAAATAAAGTATTGAAAGCAGCAGAAAGAGTGGTGGGTGAAAAAGCTGGAATGCCCTACTTATCCATGGGTGGGGAAGATTTTTCTTATTATTTACAAAAGATCCCGGGATGTTTTTTCTTTGTAGGATCAGCCCCGAATGATCAAAAATTATTTGAAACACCACATCATTGTTCTCATTTTACAATGGATGAAAGGGCGTTATTAGTTGGCCCTTCAATTTATTTGAACTTGGTGGATGATTTGCTTGGCATAAAGTAAACCATTTTAATGGTATTGAATCTTGGTTCTAAATCAATACCCAATTGCCGATGTCTCTCCACGGCTATCGCCTCCGCCATAAAACCCATCTTCGGTGATTAATATTCCATTTGCCTCACCAATATATCCCGACTTAGATGCCCCTCCTTCAAAGGGAATTAATGTATGCCCCTTAGATTCTAAATTTCGAATAACATCTTTAGATAATCCACGAGGTTCTGTCATAATCACATCCGGTACCCACTGTGAATGGAAACGGGGCGATGTTA
>CAWVTW010000024.1:0-15933 GCA_963933175.1 uncultured bacterium | reverse complement strand
TATCTGAAATTTCCATGATCACTGGCGCTTTTAACGCTGAATATGGTGAAGCCACCAGCGGTGTGATTAATATTGTAACCAAAGAAGGAAAATCTAATTATTCCTGGCACCTGCGAGGTGTATCGGATAAAATATTAAATCCGGATGTACACGGTCAGGATCTGTATCGTATGGAAGGCAGCCTTAGTGGCCCGGTGTTGCCAATGAAGCCCAACCTAGCCACATTTTTCTTTAATGCGGATATTTTGAAAACACGGACCGCAATGTGGAAAAACCGGCTCCCTTACGATATATTAAAGGTAGATATGGATAATGATGGCATATTTGATCTAGCTGATGGCGACAGTCTGGCAGTTGCGGACTTGACAACAGACGGTAAATATGATCCAGTTGAACTGAAAAAAGGCGTTATTGAGATTAATGATATATTTAGCAGTCAAAGCCGTTATAGCGCAAAACTCGTTTTAAGACCTTTACAAAAATTGAAGATCGTGGCATCAATCAATGAATACTATAATGAAGGGAAAGGCTTCTCCATGGACTACCGCCTAATCCCGGAAAAGAATTCTACGGGAGTTGAGCGAACCCGGGATCTGCAGTTGAAAACTTCCTATGCTATTTCAAAAAATATGTTTTTTGACATTAAATATCATCGCTACTCCCGCAATCAATGGAACGGCTATGAGCCCCATCTCAATAATCGCCATGAGCTCTATACAGAGATTTTTACGATTCCGGAAGATTGGGCGGGATTCGTCCCATCATCATTAACTCCTGGAGGGGATTTTCTCTGGCTCAGCTATTACGCAGAACCTTTTAAGGATCTGAATGGAGATGGCTCCTGGAATCAATACGCAGCGGAATACTGGAAGGATGACAATGGAAACGGTGTTTGGGACAATGGTGAATATTACAATGATTGGAACGGGGATGGTTCTTGGAATATGTGGGACCTGAATAACGACGGGCGTCCGGATCAAGAACCGTATGAAGATATGGACGGAGACAATGAGTACACGCTGGGGGTTGACCCTCCAGTTAGCAGCCCAGACGCATATGATGGAACTGCTCCCTACTGGTTCTGGGGGGATTACGAAATATTTAATAATTATGGTGATACAGTAAGGATTGCGACCTCAACTAACCATGATTACTGGTGGTATCATTCCGATTATACAACCTTAGGCGGATCTTTGACCTGGCAGGCCAACGATCGTCATCAAATTAAAACCGGCCTTGAATCCAGGCAGTATGATCTGGGAGAATTTTGGGGATCAGGTATTGGAGGAGGTGTATTTGGCAACTCATCTGATGCAAGTTTCTTGCTGTGGAACCATATGCCCAGATCAGTGAATTGGTATATCCAGGATAAAATTGAGTTTAGCGACATGGTGATTAATGTTGGTTTAAGATATGATCGTTTAGACCCCAACAGCACCTATCCCGACCCAACCCGGGAACTGGGATATGAATACACGGACAATAATGGCGTTTCTCATATTATTGAACCAAACAAATTAAATCAATTATCAGAAAACGAAGAAGAAACTCTGAAATGGGGATATTTACACCGTGACATCGAAGGAAGTTTGATCAGCTTTACATCTGCACCAAGAGCTCCCGTTAAAGACCAGTGGAGCCCAAGATTAGGCATTGGCTATCCCATAACAGATCGAACTGCATTCCATTTTTCCTATGGCCAGTTTTATCAATTTCCTGATCTGATCAACATGTACAATTTTTCCAACTACCAGGGGAACAAAGGCACACCTCCAGGGTGGTCGGATGAAGCAAATTCTATGGCCCAGGATTTTCTCTACGGGAATCCCTACTACCCGTTCCCTTATAATATTACTGACTGGTATATCCCGGAAGTGGGTACTCCAAATGTAAATCCGCAACGTTCCACTCAATATGAGACAGGTCTGCGGACACGAATTGGGAACCAATATTTATTGACCGTCAACCTCTATTATAAAGATATGTTCGATTATATCGCATCCAAGAGATATGATGCAGATCCCAGCCAATACGCTATCTACAAAAATATGGATTATGCGAATTCCCGAGGAGTGGAGATGTCTTTCCAAAGGTTACACTCTGCCGGATTGGACTGGGAAATCAACTATACCTTGTCCCGGGCAGAGGGTAATGCTCCCACTAGTGATTATCACTGGTATGTTGCAGAATGGGCTAATGGCTATGACTGGCAAGATTTCAATCATACTTACACT
Source organism: uncultured bacterium (assembly GCA_963933175.1). Taxonomy (GTDB): domain Bacteria; phylum Fidelibacterota; class Marinisomatia; order Marinisomatales; family UBA1611. The sequence goes on along the minus strand of CAWVTW010000024.1, from coordinate 13,699 downwards.
ATGCCCTGGGATCAAACTCATAATATAAATTTCCGATTGAATTATGTCGCCCCTTCCAGTTTAGGCCTCAGTATGATCGGTAGTTACGGTAGCGGATTCCCCTATACACCAGAGGATGCTCGAGCGAGGCCCATAGACAAACAATATTCCGGTAGAATGCCTTCCACATCTAATGTGGATTTAAAAATTTACTATGATTTAAAGATGAAAAATCTGAACATACGCTTATTTGGGGATATTTCTAATGCTATGAATAAGGCTAATGTGCTCGCAGTCGATAATACCACTGGCGAACCTGATGCTACCTTAGACTCGGGCCAACCGCCCATATATGTATGGAAACCATACTACTTCAGCCCACCAAGGCATATTGAGATCGGCATTAGTGTTGCATATTAAATTTATCATCCAAAAACTTCCCGTGCTGCTCTACTTTGTAGCTTTTACATTAGTACTCGGACAAAGTGAACAGCTTACTAAAATAGAGTATTACGAACGGTATCTTGCCAAACCGGATTATAGAAAGCACGCAGGTAAGACATCGAGTTTTCAAGATAGAAAACGAAGCGTCCTAGATAAAGGCAATTTGGTATTACGCATGTCAAATGCAGCCATCTACGGTTATGATCCCTGGGGTTTAAACCATGAGTTCCCTGCGGGGACTATGCTCATGAATGGCTGTTGTACCTACCAATGGACAGCAGGACCAATTGTAGGCGCATTAAAGGGCGGCGTGCCGTCTGTCAGCGTGGGCACCAAGTACTCTGCCCGAGACCACGATGAGGAATTTGAACCGCTGCCAAATTATGATGCCGGATACGTGGATACGGATGAAAATATTGGTATTGCCTTCAGTGATATCCCTGAATCCTGGCCAGACCAGTGGCCCATTGAGACCGCATTGGGCGACACATTCATGTCCATTATATACAATGCCGCTAAAGTTCCTGTAGATACATTGTTCTTCCCTGGCGTTGAGCCAGAGCTGGGCCCGAAAGGTTTTCCGGATGCGCCATGCGGACTTGGTATTCAAGCCGACCGCGAAGCCTATTTTGTTGTCACCGATAATGACCCTGAGTATGGCAATACATTTGCCAGTAATAATGGTGTTGGACCACTGGATATCCGTATTGATATATGGGTATTGAACTATAGTAATACCTTTGGTAATGATGGATTTATTTTCATCCAGAAAATGACAAATGTTGGCAAAGATACGCTAAAAGATTTGTATTTTGGTGCAAACACAGACCCAGACACCCCAGAACAGGGCTGGAATGAGTGGACAGATGATCTAAGTATGTTTATTACCCCTAACGACCCCCAAATCGCTGAGAAACTATCTGACACAACCGATGCTCATTTGCTGGAAAATCTAGCTATTTCGTGGGATCCCGATGATCAATCGGAAGGGTTCAAGTCATCTGGCATCGCTTGGGTAGGATTAAAATTTTTAGAGTGTACTTATTACAGCAATGATGGTACTACCCGCCCATATGGTATTTCTGCATTTCATACAGTTGAATGGAGTAATGACACGCAAAGCGATGTAGAAGCATATAATCTCCAGATGTTAGGCGGTATTGAAGAGCCAGATAATACCACACCTCATCCATCCGACACCTATAACAAACCCCACTCCTACGGGCCAGATGTGACCTGGATTATAGCTGCCGGTGGTCCAGAATCCGTTAATTCGGCCGGAGAAACAGTTCCCGCATTGGATGTAGCTCCTGGCGAATCTGTGGTTTTTACCTTTGCTGATTTTGTGGGTATTAATGAAGCAGACCTACTACGCAATGCCAAAGTATTTCAGTCACTTTATGATAACGGGTGCTCTAGTCCGCAGCCTCCAGATCAGCCTCTTGTACGTGCTGTACAAGACGATAAACGGATTGTTCTTTACTGGGACAAACGCAGTGAATCATCCATGGATCTGGTCACGGGTACCAATTCGTTTCAAGGCTATCGGGTTTATCGCAGTACAGATCGGGGCAGCAGTTGGGGAAATGTAATTACAGATGTAAATGGAAACCCTACCGATATATTTCAACCATTGGCAATCTATGATAAAGTGGACGGAATCTCCGGCCCCCATCCCATGGCTGACCCATTGATTTACTATAATCTTGGTTCCGAGTCAGGGCTACAGTATACCTATATTGATGAAAACATTATCAATGGTTACGAGTACTGGTATGCAGTTACTGCATACGATGGGCCAGACAATTGGGCAGGAGCAACAGTGGATCCCATGGAGAATTCAAAATCCAAAGACGCTTATTTTTCCAATGATAATACCGTTGCGCTTATCCCCCAGGCCCCTCCAGTTGGCTTTAAGAAAGGCGGCATAGATAACGTAACCCATAGCGGTTATGCAGATGCAACCCTTACGGCTATTACTGCAGATCCATTTATGGTAGAAATGCTCGGTCATTCCGAAATCACTGAAAATGACCTGGTAAGTAAAGGATATTCTTATCTGGTAGAATTCCATACCAGAATTGATACAGTTGATTCCAGTAGCGAAAATATTTCTGACTGGGACACAACTTATGTCAACTACTGGTCCATGGTGAATTCTTCTACAGGCGATATAATAGTTCCTGAAGAAACAGATATAGTTTCTGAAGTGCAGCACGTGATTGACGGATTTATCCCATCTTTTTCCCATGTAGTGTGGGATATTGAGCAGGAAGATTCAACAATGTTCATTCCTTTAGATACCACCACAGCCAGCGGGATTCCTTTTGGCGGGCTGGGACATGCCAGTGCCAATGAAGCAACATGGTGGGGTTATATGTCTACTCTCCCTTCAAGTTCTGTAGGAATACTTGGTGGTATTCCAACTATTTCCGATTTATGGAATGATCTTGAACTCCGTTTTACCAACACCGGCTCTATTGCCTCCTATTATAATATCCTGACCTTGTACGGTATGCAGGAAATTGATACAGTCCGGGTTCCATTCGAATTATGGGATGTGGAAAATGCACAGCAATTGAATATTGCTGCATACCAGACTCTGGGAACTGCTAAACCGGAAGAAAGAATATGGACAATGGATAGTTTAATGGTAGTGGATTCGGTTTTTGTGGCCGGTGATACAACGCTAGATACTTCCTGGGCTTATGGATACAAGCTGAATACAGATTTTCAATTTATTCCCGGATACACATCATATTCTTCAGAAAACACTTTGCACTACACAGAAGACACGGACCAAATGGGCTGGGTAATCAACTGGGACAAGGATGATTCATTCTTTAATATCGGTGATAAATTGAGAATTTATATCCCCAACCCAATTGTTCCGGGCCAGGATACCTATACCATCACTACAACTAAAGATGATTACGGACTTTCCAGAGGGGATTTGGACCAGGTTAAGGTTGTTCCCAATCCATATGTGGTCACATCCGTTTATGAACAGCTCTCATTTGTAAAAGAATTGCACTTTACACATTTGCCGATGGAATGTGTCATTCGAATCTATAATAATGCCGGAGAAATGGTCCAGATTTTACAGCATAATCCATCAAGTCCAGGGTATCGCGGGCCAAGTGTTGAAGCATGGAATTTAATGACCTATAACAACCAAGATGTTGCATTCGGGGTTTATCTTTTTCACGTAGTCTCCGGTGGGTTTGATTCCGGTGAAGAGTTTATTGGGAAGTTTGCGGTAATCAAATGACACGTGTAGTATTAATTATTCTATTTTTTTGTTCTGCCTTAATGGGTCAGTTTGACAATGCTGGTACTTCAGCAGCAAACTTCCTAAAAATAGGCGTAGGTGCAAGGGCTTCAGCAATGGCAGGTGCGATCACAGGACAGATAGATGATCCTACCAGTTTATTTTGGAATCCTGCAGGGATCGCGAATGCACAAGGGATTGAGGTTTCGGTAAACCATACAGACTGGATTTTTAATTTAACACATAGTTATTTCGCAGCTATAATGCCTGCTGGTCGAATTGGGCACTTTGGATTAAGCATCAATTATCTCGACATGGGAGAAATGGAAAGCACAACTGAATTCCAACCTGAAGGAGATGGCAGATCTTTTTCCGCATCAAATATGGCCATTGGAATTGCCTATGGTAAAAATATGAGCGATCGGTTTAATGTTGGTTTGCAACTAAAAATGATCCAAGAATCCATCTCATTCTCATCTGCAACTGCATTAGCCATAGATGCTGGCTCACAATATATTACCCGTTTCTCGGGATTAAAAATCGGCATGTCTATCACCAATTTTGGAACTAAAATGAGATTAAGTGGCACGGACCAGAAAGTGGATGTTGATCCCTTTGAAGATTTAGATGGTAATCCGGATGTGGTTGCTACCTTGCGTACGGAAGACTGGCCTCTGCCCATGGGATTTCGCTTTGGGCTCTCATTTCAACCTTTAGGACCAGAATCTATTATTAAAAACTCTTTGTTGAATCTCACCCTAAATACAGATTATTATGATTCCCGGGATTTAAATCCTTATTTTGTAAGCGGAGCTGAATTAAAAGTTGGTAATCTACTTTATTTAAGATCTGGCATTAGACGCGAATATCAACACTACGGCGATTCTATTGATGATTTAACTATAAGTGAAATGGATGATTCAGCCAATTCCAAACTTTACGTTAGCCGCTGGTCATGGGGATTTGGGCTTACTTCAGAAAGTTTCCCTACCATTCCCTATAAATTGAATCTGGATTATTCCGTGTCGGATCTGGGCGTCCTGGGTATCAGTTCTCAGATCGGCCTTACATTTAAATTATAGTCGCTGAAATAAACATGTATTTCTCGTTTCCCCCTATGGGGTTTGTACATCCATTGAATGCTGAAAAAACTTCCAAATTTCTTCACTGGTGTTCAAGTCTTGGTTCCCTGAATTTCTGGGCCAGCCCTGTGGCCAATCGTGACCGCCATTGATAACTTTATAAAACCATACTTCATTGTTATTAATACCACTTGTGTGTTTTTCTGTAATAATATAGCTACCGTCTTTTTTATCAATGTCTACAAGCGTGTCAATACTTGATACAGCACACTGGTTGCGATCTACCCAAAACTTTATGGTTGTTTCAACGCCCATATAGGCTCCCCATTTATCTCTATTGTTCACATCCCCATCATAGTAGGTTGTATTGTCCGCTGTCCCGTGGATCTGAAAAACGGGTACAGGATCATTTTTGTTGCACGATTCATAGATCCATCCCATCATGCAGCCGGTAATAGGGGCGATTGCTTTAAAGATATCCGGTGCCTCGCAACCTAACAGATAACTCATATCACCACCGTTGGACATACCGGTGCAAAATGTTTTTTCAGAATCTAAATTATATTTTTGTTGCAAATATATTGCTAGGGATTTAATAAACGATAGATCATCTACAGTTTCATTCTTATGGGTTTCGTAGCCTACATTCCAAAAAGATGACCCCTTTTTTGTATAAATTGTATTTTCACTACTACCTGTTCCTTGAGGATAACAGACTACAAAACCATTCTTATCTGCAACCATATCCATGCGGGTATATTCCCGAATAAGGGAATTAGTACCTCCCAACCCATGTAATACAAATACTAAAGGCGCATTAGGCTTAATATTTTCTGGAATATGAAGAATATACTCTCTGGCTCTTCCATCAACCTCAAATACAAATATATTATCTTTCTGATTTTTTTTGCATGAGATAAATAAAACCATCAGAAATAAAGTTAGTAGTGTTCTTGTCATGTTATTTATTAATCTTATAGTTTATTATGAATCATACATGGGTCAGTCATTTATTTTAAAAGAGTCATCTTTCCGGTTTTTAGATAAGATCCCGCTTGGATCTTGTAAAAATAAACTCCACCTGAAACAAATTTACCATCATTATTTGTAGCATTCCATTTGATTGACCATTGCCCCGTCTTTTGTGTTTCTTTAATCAAGTTTTTTATTTCTCTGCCAAACATATCGTAGATACTAATATTAACAAAACTTTGTTCTGGTAGGTAATAATGAAGTGTCGTTTCCGGGTTAAATGGATTGGGATAGTTTTGTTTTAATAAAAATGTATTCGGATCCTGTCTGTGATTATTATCTGCAATACCCAGATTGTTATTAATAAAGTTTTCAAAAAAGTTCCAAATCTCTTCGCTTGTACTTATGTCCATATTACCCCAAACGCCAGGCCAATCGTGCCCTCCGTTAACAACTTCATACAGCCAGACTTCATTGTTGTTGAGCCCATTAGTGTTTTTATGGCTAACCACATAACTGCCATCTGACATGTCTATGTCGGGTAAAGTATCTATAATGAATTCAGTGCAACTATTCAGCTGTGTCCAGAAATTAAAAGTTGTATCAACACTTTCCCATGGGCCATAGCCATCATTATTAATTTCGTCTGCTCCATCCCACCAAGTCACATCATCATCCGTTCCATGAATTTCAAATACTGGTACTGGATTCACGGGCGCGCATGAGTTATATAACCATGTCATCATGCAACCCGCAACAGGCGCAATAGCCCTAAATACATCCGACGCCTGGCAAGCCAAGAGATAACTCATATCTCCTCCATTGGACATTCCTGTGCTGAAAGTGTTCTGAGCACTCAAGTTATACTCTGTCTGCAGATATTGGGCCAAAAACGTAGAAAACCCCACATCATCCACTGTTTCATCCACATGCCAATCATAACCCACATTCCAAAAAGAATAGTCCCAATCATCAATAAGGCCTTGAGGATAGCAAACTACAAAACCATTATCATCTGCAATTTGATTCAGTCCAGAGTAATTCATTATGCCGCTGGCAGATCCAGAATACCCATGGAAAACAAACAAAAGTGGAGCATCCGCAACCAATGAATCTGGGACATATAGGTAATACTCCCTATTTAGACCACCATGAGAAAATTGGTATAGCTCGGGCTGTGCCTGAACAAAAAACAACAAAAACAATACTGGAATACTAAAATATTTCATCCACACTATTCGTCACTAACATTAACCAATGGAACAGCCCTGGAAAAGTCATCGTCGATATTATCGGTGAATCTTAAAATATAAGAAAAATGATAGGAACTCGGTTTAATCAGATATTCTTTATGAGTACGAGGACTCCAACTGTCATCGCCTCCCAGCCCCATTATTTTATAATCAATATTCACTGTTACGGGTCCATCTTCCTTAACCATATAAGTATGGGTTGCATCTGTAATGTTTTCTAATGTGTAATGGTGAGTGCTCAAATTGAATTTTGGGAGGCCAAAAATAATAACTCCAGCATTGGTTGTATTGGATAATGTGGCCCAGCGAACGTCTGTTTTATTGCCATTTTCCTGAGGCCGTATATAGGGAAAATATTGTTCGGAAACTGTGCCTTCATAAATACCAAGGAATGCACTGTGTTTGCGATCGCTGTAGGATTCATGGGGGCCTCTGCCGTACCATTTCAGGTCTGAAAATTCTTCAGGAATCTTAAATGTGATACCTATTTTTGGGAGAACGGGCAAAGTGGATTCCACATTAGACTGCACATCCACATGCAAATCCCCATTGCCAAAAACCGTATAGACTATTTCTACATTGATCTCCCCTTTCTTACTAGAATACTTTTCTACAACTCTGATTTGGATGGATCTGTCATTTAATTTTTGTACATCGACGGACTCCACGCTCCGTTGAAGATGATTGTAACCCGCTTCGAGCCAGCGTGATGCAAAACTTTTATCGTCACCACCTTCATCATTATCAGTAGGGGCTCTCCAGATATTGTGGGCCAATGGTGTACTCAGCATGTCTTGCTCATGGAGTGTGACTTGCTTTAATTCACCACTTTCATGATCGAAAACAAAACCCCGACCGCTGGCTCCTACTTTAATGTATGAATCTGATTGTTCAATATTCAATCGAGGAAAGCTGGAACTTGATGCTGAGTTTTTGAAAAATTGAGTTTTTTCTTGAACGACAACCTGATCAGAAGCCATAAGATGTCCAGCTGGAGCCCAGGGCATTGCATCTTTTAGACTGAATTTAAAATTTATAACATACTCATGATCCGAACTTTTCTTGCGAGACTTGGTAAATACCGGCAAATCGAGTGGTGCCAACGCACCAGGAGAAATGTTCAAGGTCGGAATGCTTCCCTTTGCCAAAAAGGCTCCATCATCCAAAAGTTCCCACTCGCCTGTCAGATGATCCAGACTCTGGAAAAAGTAGCGATTTTCTAGCAGGAATTTGTTAGGGTCTTTACCATCCCAGGTCACCTTGGCGTTCTGCATATGATGTTTAATCTCATACAAACCCGGATGCGGTTTACGATCGGGAGAAACCACGCCATTAATACAGAAATTGCCATCATGAAGCTCTTCACCAAAATCACCACCATAAACATAATAAGAACCATTCTCATCCGTTCTCAGGAGACCCTGATCCATCCAATCCCAGATAAATGCACCCTGGATACGTGGATATTTATATATCGCATCCCAATACTTGAAGATGTTTCCGTTACTATTGCCCATGGCATGAGAATATTCACAAAGAATTACAGGGCGTTCGGGATTTTCATCATGAAGCTTGATCATAAGATCCACAGATGGATACATATTAGCGATGATATCATAATGATTAGGCAAAGGTCCATACCCTGGCTCTTTGCCTTCATAATGGATCAATCTTGAAGGATCATATTTACGAATCCAATCAGCCATCACATCATGATTGGGTCCATACCCTGCCTCATTCCCCAACGACCAAACAATAATTGATGGATGATTGACGTCTCTCAAGACCATCCGCTGTGCGCGTTCCAGAAAAGCTTTCTCCCAGATTGGATCCAGTGTGAATTTGGACCAAAAGGCATGAGATTCCAGATTGGCTTCGTCATAGAGGTAAAGCCCGTATTCATCACAAAGCTCATACCAACGGGGATGATTGGGATAATGAGATGTACGTACCGCGTTCACATTAAATTTCTTCATCAATTTGATGTCCGCAATCATAGACTCATCGGAAACAGTTCTGCCCGTGATGGGATCATGTTCATGGCGATTCACACCTTTGATAATAATGGGTTTACCATTAACCAGCATTTGTCCATTTTTTAATTCCACACTTCGAAAACCAGTCCTGCAACTGACATATTCTGTTATGTTATTCTCCAGATCTTTTAACGAAAGAACCAAGGTATATAGATGAGGTATTTCTGCCGACCACTGGCTGATATTATTTACTTCTAAGAAAAAATCTAATTTTTTTTCGGTATTGGGACTTAGTTTGTGCTCAATGGAGCGGATAACACCTATCTCCTGTTGAGCTGGGTCAAAAAGAGATGCTTTAAGTAAAACCCGTTTCGGAGAGGACGTATAATTTGATAAATCGGTTGTTAAAGATAATAATCCATTCTGGTAATTATCGGTGAGTTCTGCGATTGCCTTATAATGACGAATATGAACATCCGGCACATGCATGAGATACACATCCCGGTAGATTCCGCTCAGCCGCCAGAAATCTTGGTCTTCAATAAAGGCCGCATCTGACCAGCGAAATACCTGTGCCGCAATAATATTTTCTCCGGGTAATAGATAAGATGTAATATTGAATTCTGCCGGTGTCATGCTGCCCTGGCTGTAGCCCACCTTTTTCCCGTTTATCCAAATAAAAAATGCCGATTTTACACCGTCAAAGTGCAGTATGATTTGTCCATCATTCCAGGTGTCCGGCAATGTAAATGTTCTTCGGTACGAACCTACCGGGTTATTATCCCGGGGCGCGACTGGCGGTTGTGGATCTGGGAATGGATGTTTTACATTGGTATAGATTGGCTGGCCATACCCTTCAAGCTGCCAGGAACTGGGAACGGATATATCCTCCCAGGTATTAACATTATAGTCCAAATTAAAAAATTCAAGGGGCCTCTCATCTGGCTTGGGGACCCAGTTGAATTTCCATGTACCATTCAAACTGAGGTAATGATCAGATGCTAACCTATCTCCTAGCAAAGCTTGATCAAGATTATCAAAAGGTATCAGCGTGGCATGACCAGGTTCTTTGTTCTCCCCAATCATAGTTGGGTCTTCCCAATACTCTGTTTGCCCTTGGACTAGAATCCCCATAAAAATAAATAAGAAAACAAATGCTGTTTGTTTATTCATTTGCTTCTGTTTAATTAACTGCAATAATCACTGAACCATAATTGTTGCTCTTTTCTATTTCATCATGGGCTTTTGCGCTCTGTTCTAATGGGAATATCGCTGCAACGCGATGATCAAATTGCCCATCGGTCAGAATAGTTGTTATGTCTTTCATGGCCTGCTGTTTTGCTTCCCAAGGCATGGCATAAACCAAAACCATTCTTACAGTCATATCCATGAACATCATTCTTATAAACGGTATGGCAGGATTCATATCTGTCATGGAGGAATAAGTTGCAATTGTACCACTTGTTTTTAATACACGAAGGACAGGAAGCAGGTTTATGCCAAAATCACCATCTACAACCCGGTCCACTTTTTTTCCATTTGTAAAATCAAGTATTTCTGCAGCTGTTTCGTCTGATGGATGACCAATCACAAGATTTGCGCCTGCTTTTTTGCAATGTTCAACGCTTTGGGGGCTGGACCCGGTAGCAATGACCGTTGCACCAAAGTATTTTGCCCACTGAATAGCGTAGTATCCAACCCGACCTGAACCACCTGTTACCAGTACAATCTGTCCATCTACACTGCCATCAGCACAAACACATCTGTGAGCAGTCATAGCAGGGATACCCATCATAGCCCCTGTTTCATAGGAGGCATTATCCGGCATCCAGACTGCCTGGTTGGATGGCACACAAACATATTCTGCAGATGTTCCTTCTTGCCGGCCATATTGGGCATTATAAAGCCACACCCGTTCACCAACTTTGCGGTCAGCAACATCAGCACCTAGTGCAACTATCTCACCGGCTCCATCACTATTGGGTATCACAGGACCACCATCTAAAAGCGCAGGGTTTGCGCCAAGTCTTTTCTTCGTATCTGATGGATTCACTCCGGCAGCATATAGGCGAACTTTCACTTCACCTGCAACTGGTTCAGGTGTCAAATAGTCACCAAACTCCAGAACATCTCCTGCGGGGCCAAATTTTGTGTACCATACTGCTTTCATAAAAACTCCTATAAACTATTTGTTAATCCTTCAGTATGTCCATCTAAACCAATGGCCTGACCTGAAATATATCTGCCATAGGCAGATGTCAGAAATAGAGCCAGATTGGCTACGTCTTCCGGCTCAACAAATGTTTTCATTGAAACCTGTTTCACATACAATTCTTTGATCTCTTCTACCGTTTTTCCTTGCTCTAAAGCATCTGCTTGAATGACCCGTTCGATACGAGCACCACTTACACTACCTGGACAAATGGCATTAACCCGGATACCTTCACCTCCAAGTTCCATGGCCAGTGTTTTTGTTAAACCTATTACTGCCCATTTTGCTGCCGTATACGGACTCCGTAACGGGAATCCAAAAAAAGCTGCACTGGATGCAATATTTATTATAGACGCCTGGTTCGAATTTTTCAGTAGTGGAATCGCCGATTTAAGAGAATAAAACATACCATTTAGGTTCACTGCAATTGTTTGGTCCCACTCATCGGGTTCCACATCCTGCAGGTTTGCTGTAGGACCGGCGATACCAGCGCAATTAATCAGTACATCAACTGAACTGACCTGCCGACTTACGGTGTTGAAAAATGATTCAACTTCTGAAAAAATAGAAATATCTGTCTTTTGGATAAAAATATCAGGATTCTCAGTTTTGAAAGATAGAATGAACGCATCAGAATTATCACATACAAACACACTGCTACCTTCTCTTGCGTAGGCCATTGCAATTGTTCTGCCAATGCCCGATGCACCGGCGGTGATTACAACATTCAGTTTTTGAGACAGGAAATTCAATTTATTTATGGTTTCTTAGATTAATTAGTAAGGACACTCCCATCAAAACATAGACAAGAATTAAAGGCAGGGCCGATATCAAGACTACCAATTTTAAAGATTCCAACCCGCCAATATAAATCAAGGACAGCGGCAGGATCACCAATGTGAATGCCCAGAATAGTCTCTGCCATCTTTCAGGTTCCTGATGAGGCTCCAGTTTTTCTGTGGCACACAATGCCAGAGCATAAGAAGTGGAGTCAAAGGTAGTGGCCATAAATACTACACTCATAAGTGTAAATAAAAATATAGTTATATGCCCGCCCGGCAAGGAACCAACCACACCTGATATGGCGCTTGCTGCTTTACCAAGATGAATCAGTTGGGTTGTGATGAATTCACCCGAAAGTTCTAGGGATAGAGCATAATTTCCAAGTATGTTATAGAAAATGGTACAACCCATACTGCCAAAGAATAGGGTTCCTAAGATTACTTGGCGAATCGTTCTTCCTTTTGAAATTTTTGTAATAAACATTCCATTAAAAGGCCCTACGGCTACCCACCAGGACCAATAAAATATACTCCAGTCCTCCACAAATCTTGAGTCGGTTAAGGGGTCCGTCCACGTTATCATCCTAACAAAATCTTGTATCATTAGTCCGAAACTATTTAGGCTCATTTTCAAAATATAGACCGTTGGACCAGCTATGAAAACAAAGGTAAGAAAAATAAATGCTGCGATTGTATTAAAATTGCTTAATCGCTTAATTCCCCGGTTCAAACCAAGATAGACTGAAATGGAGACGATGGTAGCACAAAAAAGGATCACAACAACTTTCAAAAAGAAGGAATCAGTAAAACCAAACACGGATTCAACCCCGGCCGCAATCATGGGAATTCCCAATCCCATTGATGTGCCGGTAGACCCTAATAATCCAACCATGAACAAAACATCAATGATCTGTCCGGGCAAGCCATCCGCATGGTGGCCTATCAGCCCTCTGCAGCTGTTACTTATTTTAAGAAGCGGAACACGTTTAACATAATACATATAACTGAGAGCAATCGCAGGAAGACAATAAAATGCCCATCCTGCGATTCCCCAGTGGAACATCCCATATGTAGCCGCATATTCAATTGCAAGAGTTGAACGCGGTTCTATACCAAATGGAGGTGACTCATAATAGTAGGCCCATTCGATTGTACCCCAATAAAGAATTCCCGTTGCCACGCCCGCGCAAAACAGCATAGATGCCCAACTGAACGTATCAAACTGGTATTGTCCTTCTCCTAGTTGAATTTTACCATATTTGCTGAATGCAAGCCAAAGTACAAACAGAAGAACAACAATTGTTAAAATTTGGTAAATGCTTCCAAAAGTATTTTCAATGGATACCTTTAGTGATAAAAGAACTTGGTAACTATCTTGCGACCATAAAATAATTGGTGCAATGCAAGATACCAGGGCAACCAAAGATGCATAAAATATTATTTTGTCTGTTTTTATCACAATTTTTTAATTCTTTTACATAGAGCCTGAAGATAAGAAAGTCTTATAATTCAAGCCTTAATTTATATTGTACGTCTCCAGCTTCATAGATGAATGAAACACACACACCGCTACTGGTCGAAACTTTTCGGACCAAGCAGCGTCCAGTTCATCGGTTACATCATCCATAGCTCAAATTGATTGAACAGATAAAAATAGTGTTAGAATAAATAATTGTCTCATTTCTACATCTTTTTGTAAATAACCTTACCATTAAAAATTGTTTGGAC